>CAMWMM010000097.1 GCA_947175285.1 uncultured Lachnospiraceae bacterium | reverse complement strand
ACCGAGATCTACACGTAAGGAGTCGTCGGCAGCGTCAGAGGTGTATAAGAGCCAGAAGGAGAACATCATGAAGAATAAGAAATTGGCAGCATTTAAACAGAGCATACCGCTTTATGTATTGCTTCTGCCCTCTGCGATATTGCTTTTTTGTTTTGCATATCTGCCGCTTGGAGGGCTGGTTATTGCATTTAAGAAGTATTCACCTGCGCTTGGAATCATGAAAAGTCCTTGGGTCGGGATGGATAATTTCACTCAGTTTTTCCGTTCCTATCAGTTTCCGATAACAATAAAAAATACCTTGATTCTAAGTGTGTATGGTCTTTTGATCGGAACGCCGCTTCCAATTGCACTGGCTTTGATGTGTAACCAGATGAAAACCAAAATGTTTAAGAAAGTGTTTCAGGTGATTACGTACCTGCCCCATTTTATTTCAACTATGGTTATGTGCGGATTAATTTTGATCATCCTGTCGCCCAGCAGTGGACTTCTTGCGAATATTTTCGGGCTGTTCGGGATAGAATTTCCGAATTTAATGGCAGATGCAGGGGCATTTAAACATGTTTATGTCTGGAGCGATGTCTGGCAGCATTTGGGATGGAACAGTATTATCTATCTTGCGGCTCTATCCGGCATCGATCCGACGTACTACGAGGCAGCTACGATTGATGGGGCAAGCACCATGCAGAAAATTCGGTTTATTGATTTGCCGTTGATTATGCCTACAGTCGTTATCCTGCTGATCATGAGTGCAGGTAATATTCTCGGAATCGGGTTTGAAAAGGTATACCTGCTCCAGAATACGTTGAACCTTACATCGAGTGAAATCATTTCTACATATGTTTACAAGATGGGACTTCAGAGTGGCCAGTACAGTCTGTCTACAGCAATCGGACTCTTTAATACGTTTGTGAATGTGGCTATTTTGCTTGTCATTAATTATATAGCAAAGAAAAAGGCAGATACCAGTTTGTTTTAGGAGATGATGAAATGAAAAAAAAGAAATTATTTACGCAGGATAAGATTGTTAACGTACTTTTTTACTTGATTGCCGTTATTATGATCATCATGGTCATTTATCCGTTGTGGTTCGTTATCATTGCATCTTTCAGCAGTCCGGCAGATGTTGCAAATGGTGAGGTATGGCTGTGGCCTAAAAAATTGGATCTGTCGGGATATCAGGAGCTGTTCAAACAGAGTCAGCTTTGGATCAGTTACCGCAACACGATTGTCTATACCGCGGTAGGAACATTGATCGCGCTTATTGTTAACGTTCCGGCGGGATATGCTATGTCAAGAAAGGATCTGCTGGGAAAAAAATGGATTAATATTTTTTATGTCATTCCAATGTTTGTGAGTGGTGGATTGATTCCGACTTACTTTGTTGTGAAGGCTTTTGGATTATTGGATTCTTTCTGGGTTATGGTACTTCCGTTTTCCGTTTCAACCTACAATATCATTGTAGCGAGGACATTCTTTAAATCCACACTTCCCGAATCACTATGGGAGGCAGCACAGATTGACGGTTGTGGGACGATACGCTATTTCGTTCAGTTTGCAGTTCCCCTGTCAAAGGCTGTACTTGCAGTAATCGGTTTGTGGACAGCGGTCGGGTTATGGAATTCCTGGTTTAATGCATTGATATATATACAGAATGATGCACTGCAGCCATTACAGCTTTTGCTTAGAAGAATATTGATTGCCAATCAGTCACTTCTTGGAGCCGCGACGGGGTCAATGGCCCAGGAGTTAAGGCAGCTCTCAGATATGATGAAATATGCTTCTATTGTAATTTCAACACTGCCAATCATGTGTTTATACCCATTCTTGCAGAAGTATTTTAATCAGGGGGTTATGATTGGTGCGGTGAAGGAATAAATCAATTCAAACAAAATAAGGAGGAAAAAATTATGAGCAAAAAGAAAGTTATTGCGCTGTTGACGATGGTATTCACTTTGACAGCCGTATCGTTGACAGGGTGTGGCGGCTCTAATCAGACGCCATCGGGGGGAACTTCATCAACGGGGACAGGATCAGATAATGCTGCAGGCAATGCAGATTCGTCTGGGAACAGCGAGAGCGCAGGCGGTTTTAAGGTGGCAACTGTCCGCTGGGCAGACTGGGGAGAGGACTATCATACAGGATTTCCAGATGCAGCAGCAAAGGAGGCCGGAGTTGAAATTACATGGGATACAATATTAAATGCGGACTGGGGTGACAGAAAAGCAGTACTGTTAGCCAGCGGCGATCTGCCAGATGCATTTATGGGTTCTATCTGTTTTGGGGAAACGGATATTCTGACAAATATTGGAACCTTTATAGCCCTGGATGACTATATTGATGAATATATGCCTAATTTCAAGAGCATTATGGAATCAGATCCGACTATGAAAGCATTGGCGACTTCAGCGGATGGTCATATTTACGGGCTTCCGTCTAAAAAGCCCTGCAGACCGATCGTGTCAAACCAGATGTTTATCAATCAGACATGGTTAGACAATCTGGGACTTTCCATGCCGACTACATATGAAGAGTTTGTAGAGGTGCTGAGGGCATTCAAAGAGCAGGATGCGAACGGCAATGGTGATCCAAATGATGAGATTCCTTTTGGTGAGGGATATGCGGATTCTGTTATGTTTTTCTGTCTGCCATTTGGAACCACTCTTGGAGCGGATAACACTTACAGCATGACTGTAAAAGATGGTTCACCTGTTTATCTCCCTACTTCTGAGATGTATAAACAGGGTGTACAGTGGATGAATCAGTGCTATACAGAAGGGCTTATTGACAAGGAGCTGTTTACACAGGATGACTCCATGAGGGATGCAAAATTAATGAACGAAATACCACTTGTAGGTGTAGCAGCCGGGTGGACAGCAGATGCAACATTTGGTGCAAACGCTGATCAGTATGTTGCGCTGCCGGCATTGAAAGGACCAGATGGGAAGCAGTATATTTCTGCTGATCCTGAACATTGGAACTATTCCAGATATGAGTTTGTAGTAACTTCCTCCTGTGAAGACCCTGGAAAATTGTTGTCATGGGTTGACAAGTTCTACACAGAAGATGCGTCCATTCAGAATTTTTATGGTTCCTTTGGCGTTGGAGTGGAAAAGGATGAGTCGGCTGGTACTTATACAGTGCTTGAGCCCAGGGATGGGATGTCGGCCGATACTTATGCATGGGTATACTCCCTTCGTGACTTTGGACCTAAGTATGTGAATGATGGCTTTAATGACAAAGTAAATTATGCAGTAGAAAATGGCGATGCTGCCAAGATGGCATTAGATGAAGGCATGAAGCAGTATGCAACGGAAGCTTATCCGAATGTGAGCTATACGGCAGATCAATTGAATACATTAGGTACGTTATTCTCAGATATCTCTTCTTATGTATCCGTTAATCAGGCGACATGGGTAACGGAAGGCGGAATTGAAAATGACTGGGAGGGATATTTAGCGACATTGGACCAGATGGGATTCCAGGACTTCATCAAAATTCAGAATGATGCCTACAATACTTACAAGTCAAACCAGTAAGGAAATGATGCTATGAAAAACAGCAGGTGGTTTTTTGAAACCACCCTGCTGTAACACAAAATGGAGGATTATACTTGTGCATAAAAAAAAATTGAAAGCGTTAATAATTGCATTGGCCATGACAACTGTTTCTTTAACAGGCTGTGGAAATAATACTTCAGAGCTGTCGTCGGGGAATGTAACAAACAATGAGACGACAACAGGAGAGGCAGCAAAAACGGAACAAACCAACACGGCAGGGAATGCAAATGAAAACAGCGGAGACAAACCAGTGTATGAGGTAGCAACTGTCCGCTGGTCTGATTGGGGAGAGGATTATCATACGGGATTTCCCGATGCAGCGGCAGCAGAAGCTGGAGTTGAGGTTCAGTGGAACACCATCCTGTTTTCAGATTGGGGAGACCGAAAAGCAGTGCTTTTAGCAGGAGGAGATTTGCCTGATGCATTTATGGGGGATATCTGTTTTACTGAAGCTGATGTTTTAACAAATGTAGGAACCTTTATTCCTTTAGAAGATTATATAGACGAATATATGCCAAACTTAAAGGCAATTTTGGATTCTGACCCGAAGATGAAGGCAATTGCCACTTCAGCAGATGGCCATATTTATGGTCTGCCCAAAAAAGATCCCTGTGGAGTTACGATCTATAACCAGTTGTTTATTAATCAGACGTGGTTAGATAACCTTGGACTTGATCTTCCAACGACTTGGGAAGAGTTTGAGGATGTATTAAGGGCATTTAAAGAGCAGGATGCAAATGGTAATGGGGATTTGAATGATGAAATACCTTATGGAGAAGGCTATGCGGACCCGGTAATGTTTTTCTGCCTGCCTTTCGGAACAACGTTAGGTACTGATGGAACATATACTATGACAATTAAAGATGGAAAACCTGTTTATCTGCCAACGTCACAGGAATATAAAGACGGAATAGCATGGATGCACAAGTGCTATGCGGACGGGTTGATTGATGCAGAACTCTTTACACAGGACGATTCTATGAGAGATGCAAAACTGATGAACGACACGCCGATTATCGGTGTGGCAGCAGGTTGGACGGCTGATTCTACTTTTGGTCCAAACGCAGATCAGTATGTGGCATTGCCGGCGTTGAAGGGACCTGATGGGGAATGTTATATTTCTGCTGATCCGGATCATGCAAACTTTGCAAGATGCCAGTTTATGATTACATCTTCCTGTGAAAATCCCGGACCGTTATTGTCCTGGGCCGATAAATTCTATACGGTAGATGCTTCTATTCAGAATATGTATGGTTCATTTGGTGTCGGTGTAGAAAAGGACGAATCAACAGGTATGTATACTGTGCTGGCACCGAGAGATGGAATGTCGGCAGATACATATGCATGGGTGTATTCGCTTCGCAGCTATGGACCCAAATACGGTCCGGATGGTTTCAATGAGAAACTTATTTTTGAAGAACCAGGTGGAGATGCTTCTAAAATAGAGTTGGACAAGGCGATGAGGCAGTATGCAAAGGAAGCCTATCCAAATGTAAGTTATACAGTAGATCAGCTCAATACGTTATCGACACTGTATACGGATATCCTTTCCTATGTATCTGTTAATCAGGCGACATGGGTAACAGAAGGCGGCATTGAACAACAGTGGGATGGGTATCTGGAGCAATTAGATAGGATGGGCTATCAGGACTTCATTAAGATTCAGAATGATGCTTACGATACTTACAAAGCAAATGAATAAGTGATGAACACAGTGGCAGAACGGTTCTTCGAACTATTCTGCCACTACATAGAAGTGATGTGTATTTATGAATAAGCTATGGACATTTTAAGATTGTATCAATGATTTTTACTGCAAAAATGTCTGTAGCTTATTTTTAAAAGTGAAGAAAGGAAAATGAGTTATGAGAGGAAAGCACCAAAAAACAGTAAAAGTTGTTCTGATTGCTGCAGTGTTTTTAGTGATAGCAGGAATAGCAGTAATTGATCAGACAGGAATCATCGGCACAAAACAGAAGCTGGTTTTGTATCCCGGACCGGAAACCCTGGAGGACGCTTCCGAAGAGGATTTGGCGGCAGCATCAGAAGCTGACAGGGATATTACATTAAAGCACTGTGTGGATACCAGCATTAAAGTAAACGGGCTGGATTGCTATGTCTATGATACCAATGTCAATCATAGCCGGTCATGGACTAGCGATTACCTGCCGAAGCTGTCCCGTACACCAATCACATATTTTGATTTTGAGGGCAGGGCGGATATTGAGATTACTGTTCCCGGACAAGATTTGGAGAAGGTGACAGTCAGCCCGCTCAGTTATGGGATTGAGCCAAAAATTGATAAGGAAAATCACACTGTCTCTTTCTCTGTCAAAGAACCGGATACATATACAGTACAGTTTAATGACTCACCGGAACGGGCAGTTCACATTTTTGCAAATCCATTAGAGACGGAAGTGCCGGACTTTGAGGATGAGAATGTAATTTATGTAGAACCGGGTGAATGGGATATGAATAGAATCCACCTGCAAGACGGGCAGACTCTCTATATTGCAGGCGGTGCAGTCGTTCATGGGACGGTTCAGGCAGAGGGAAAAGATAATATTACCGTTATGGGAAGAGGCATTATTGATGGTTCCAAACTGCCCGGATGGAGGGGACGTGCCTCGTTTGTGCCATTGGAGTTTAATGCCTGCAAAAATGTAAAAATACAGGATGTTCTTGTACTCAATTCGAATGCATGGGTTTGTCAGGGGTTTGAAACAGAAGATTTGGTAATTGACGGGTTGAAGATCATATCCTGCAGACCAAACAGTGACGGCATTACATTACAGTCCTGCCGGAATGTGGAGGTAAAGAACGGATTTGTACGGAGCTGGGATGATTCCCTTGTGGTTAAGAATTATTATCGGAATTCAAGCAATATCCAATTCTCCAATATGCAGATTTGGACGGATTTCGCACAGTCTATGGAAATAGGATACGAAACAAATAAGGGGAAAATGGAGGATTCTTCCATTCAGGATATTACTTTTACTGATATCTATGTACTCCACAACTTCCATAAGCCGGTTATTTCCGTACATAATGCAGATGATGCAGTGGTGTCGGATGTCATTTTTCGGAATATTACGGTTGAGGATGCACAAATGGGAAGCGGTGATGGAGATCAGATGCCGTATTTGATTGATTTGCACATTGCAGAAAACGGAAGCTGGTCATCCACGAAAGAACGTGGAACGATCCATAATATTACGATTGATAATGTAAAAGTTCTTTCGGGGAGATTTTGCAGTTCACGCATCAAAGGATTTGATGAAAACCACAAGATTACGGATATTACAATTTCAAATCTGGAAATTTTAGGGGAGCGGATCGAGGATGCACAAACAGGAAAATTTACAATAGATGATGCCACGACAGAACGCATTACATTTGAGTAAATAATTTTTCCTGGACTCTAGGATCTGGTAAAGGGACAGAGTTGTTATTTGAACATTTTTCGGAGATAAAAGGAGAGATTGGGATGAAAGACTGGATACTGGAAAAGGATGGTTATGACAAAAACGAAATTGCAACAAACGGAAACAGGTTCTTTTGTGGAAATGGGTACATGGGGATCAGAGGTACGCTGGAAGAGTATGAGAAAGAGCAGCTGCCGGCAATCAATCTTGGCGGTATTTACGACAAGGTGGGGGATGGCTGGAGAGAGCCGTTAAACGCACCCAATCCTTTATTTACAAAAGTGATTGTAAACGGTGAAGAGCTTAGCCTTCCCGGACGAAGCGCAAAAAATCATGTGCATCAGGTGGATTACCGGCACGGCCTGGTGCGCAGGGAGACGAAATTTCAGACTCAGTGTGGTCAGATGACGATTACTTCGGAGCGATTCGCCCATATGGGGAAAAAACATATGATCTGTATGCAGTTATTCGTTATGGCGGATTTTCATGCAGATATTGAACTGCAAACAGGAATTGATGGAGAAGTATGGGATATTAACGGACCACATTATGATGAGATTCTGACAAAGGCAGAGGGTGGCATGCTGCTGATGGAAGCTGTGACACATGAAAGCCGGGACAGGGTAGCGGTGGTAGAGTACATCAAAAAAGATGACGGGATGAAGCAATTGTGTGTTGAAACACAAAACAGGTGTCTGCGTAAAATTTATTTTTCAGTGGAACCTAATAAACCAGTGGTCATAGAGAAGTCAGCGGCAATCTTTACAAGCAAGGATGGAAAGGAACCGTTAGCGCAGGCGAAGGAAGCAATAAGGGAAGAAGTGAAATCCGGGTATGTCTGCTTGAAAAGGGAACAGATCCAGTGCTGGGAAAAGTTATGGGAAACAAGCGAAGTTGAGATAGACGGGGATCAGGAGGCTGAGGAAGCTCTGAATTATTCCTTATATCATTTACTCAGTATTGCGCCTTTCCATGCGGAAAGTCTGTCAATTCCCGCGAGAGGATTGTCTGGTCAGACCTATAAGGGGGCTGTTTTTTGGGATACGGAGATGTTTATGCTTGATTTTTTCCTGAATTGCCAGCCCGGGGTGGCAAGAACGCTGCTGCGGTACCGGATTGATACATTGTCAGGAGCGCAGAAAAAAGCTGCACAGTATGGGTATCAGGGAGCCTTTTATGCGTGGGAGTCACAGGAGGGTGGTTTCGATGCGTGCAGTGACTACAATGTGACAGATGTATTTACGGGACGTCCTATGAGAACCTATTTTAAGGACAAGCAGATACATATTTCGGCGGCAATCGTATATGGGCTCGTAAAATATCTGGAACGGACAGGGGATAAGGAACTGCTTTACACAGGCGGTGCTAAAGTCATATTGGAATGTGCGAAATTTTATGATTCCATGCTGCTTTGCAAAGCGCACACAGAGTTATATGAGCTGCGGGATGTAATCGGTCCGGACGAGTATCATGAGCGTGTGAATAATAACGGATACACTAACCGCATGGCAAAATTTGTCTTTGAGGAAGCCTGCAATATATTGAATGACAGTGAGGCAGATGAAAAACTTTTGCAGGAAGTGCAGGAGTACAAAAAACAGGGATTTGTTGAACGATTCAAAGAAGATGCGGAGAAATTATATATTCCCAAGCCGGATCAGGACGGTATCGTAGCACAGTTTGACGGGTACCGTGATTTGGAGGATACCACGGTGAATGCGGTGCGAAACAGGCTTCTGAACGAAAGGGAATATTGGGGCGGAGCATATGGTGTGGCATCAGACACCCAGATCATCAAGCAGGCAGACGTGATTACCTGGATGGTCATGTTTCCGGAAGATTTTACGGAGGAACAAAAATGGCATAACTGGAAATATTACGAGCCGCGGACGGAGCATGGTTCCTCGCTTAGCGCCTGTATGTACAGTATTCTTGCCTGTGTCTGCGGACACCAGGAAGAAGCGTATCCCTTTTTCAGAAAATCCGCAGAGGCAGATAAAAAGGGAGGCGGAAAGGAATGGGCAGGAGATATTTATATTGGCGGCACTCACCCGGCAGCAGCAGGCGGGGCTTATATGACAGCCATTTTTGGCTTTGGCGGGGTTCGTGTGAAAGGTGGGAAAATTACTGCACAGCCCAGACTGCCTAAGACATGGAAGAAATTAAAATTCAGGATGATATATAGAAAAGAGGTTTATGAGATTACGGCAACAAAAAGCGGTGTAACGATTGACAAGATAGCATAGGGGATGCAGAAGGAATAGATGAAATGAAAGGTGTTATTTTTGATTTAGATGGCGTGCTGGTTTCTACGGATGAATTGCATTATAAGGCATGGAAGAAGCTGGCAGAAGAATTAGGGATCACTGATTTTACGAAGGAAGATGATGAAAAGCAGCGTGGCGTCAGCCGCATGGAATCTTTAGAAGTGGTTCTGGGCAAGGGCACTGTGGCGTATACACAGGAAGAAAAGGAAGCGTTGGCAGAACAGAAAAATACATATTATAAAGAATTCCTGCAGGAACTGACACAGGATGCGGTATTGCCCGGTGTATTTGAAAATTTGAAGTTCTTACGGGAAAGAGGGATTCTGATCGGTGTTGGTTCCGTGAGTAAAAATACACCGATGATCCTGGAGAAAACAGGGTTAAAGACGTATATTGATAAAGTAAGCTGTGGTCTGGATATTACAAAATCCAAGCCAGATCCGGAAGTATTTCTGGTAGCTGCACAGAAGCTGGGGCTTTCTAATGAAGAATGTCTGGTAGTTGAAGATTCGGCAGCTGGTATTGTGGCAGCTAAGGCAGCAGGAATGAAATCGTTGGGAGTAGGCCCTTATTATCAGGAACTTGGGGCAACTTATCAGGCACGCGGATTAAACGAAGTGACAGAATGGGACAGGATGCTGGCATAAAAAATAAGTCCGGTATCAACGGACAGATGGAGGTTTGAGATGAAAACATATCTTTATGGTGGGCCGGAGTCTTTAAAAGATGCTACGGCAGATGACAAGGCAGCGGCATCAGAAAGCGAACGGGATTTTGCATTAAAACATTGTGTGGATATCCGCATTAAGATCAATGGACAAGAGTGTTATGTGTATGATACTAATGTAAATCATAGCAGGAGTTGGGATGAAAACTTCATGCCGTTAATATCACGCACACCGATTGCCTGCTTTGACTTTGAGGAAAAGGCAGATATAGAAATTGTGATTATGGGGCAGATGCCGGATCAGGTATCTGTACACCCATTAAGTTACGGTATAGCACCAGCTGTAGACAAGGCGCAAAAGATTATTTCCTTTTCGATCAAACAGCCGGATACTTACACGGTCATACTGAATGACTCGCCGGAACGTGCAATTCATATTTTTGCCAATGTATTAGAGACAGGGATACCGGATTCAGAAGATAAAAATGTAGTGTATTATGGTCCGGGTGAATGGAATGTGGGAACGATTGCAATGCAGAGCGGACAGACCATTTACATATCGGGCGGTGCTGTGCTGCATGGAACAATATATGCAGATCATGTGGAGAATGTAACCGTGATTGGACGGGGTATTTTGGATGGTTCTATCTATGAAGGCTGGAAAGGCCAGTCTGATGCGGCGCGCGTGCCTCTGCAGTTTGATCATTGTAAAAACGTAGTTGTAAAGGACATACTGGTCTTAAATTCGAATGCATGGGTGTGTCAGGGATATGATACAACTGACATGCAGATCAGTGGATTGAAGATTATCTCCTGCAGGCCAAATGGAGACGGGATTACGCTGCAGTCATGCAAAAGAGTCGAAGTAAAGCATTGCTTTGTCAGAAGCTGGGATGATTCCCTTGTGATCAAAAACTATTTGGGCAGCTCTGAACAGATACATTTTTCTGATATACAGTTGTGGACAGATTTTGCACAATCCATGGAGATAGGCTATGAGACAAATAAAGGATGCATGGAAAATTCCGTGATCAGGGATATCCATTTTAAAGATATCTGTGTGCTGCATAATTTTCATAAACCTGTGATTTCTATACATAATGCAGATGAGGCATTGGTAGAAGATGTAATCTACGAGAATATCGTGGTGGAAGATGCACAGATGGGAAGCGGGGATGGTGCGGTTATGCCTTATCTGCTTGATTTTGTAATATCGGGCACTTTAGGATGGGCAACTACAGAAAAACGCGGTAGCATCAGGAACATACAGTTAGAAAATGTGAATGTCATGAGCGGAAAATTCTGCGGTTCCCGCATTGCCGGTTTTGATGAGGAACATCTGGTGTCGCAGGTGACGATTGCGGGATTGGAGATATTAGGAGAGACAGTCACAGATCCAGGAACCGGAAAATTTGAAATTGATGAAATGACAACGAAAGATATTATGTTTCGATAGATTTTGTAAGAGGAGGAGAAGTATGGAACAGTGGTTAGAAAGTGTTTATAGCGACGGGACGGAGTGCTTTGTCAGCAATCCGCAGCCGGAAATTTTTGAAACAGTTACGGTTTGGATTCGGATGTATGAGGATGCACCGGTAAATCATGTGTTTTTGAGAACCGTTCCCAATGGGGCGGAACGGCTGATCAAGGCGGAGAAGAAAAAAGTAAAAAACGGACTTGCATACTATGCTGCTGAATTGGAAATAACGGAAAGCCGGATGCAGTATCATTTTTATCTGGTGTGTGACAAAGTAATTTACTATTATAATCAAAAGGAAATCACGACCCACATTCCTGATCATACCTACGATTTTGTGCTATTGGCAGAATACAGGCAGCCCTCATGGGTGAAGAATGCAGTTTTTTACCAGATATTTCCGGAACGATTCTGCAACGGCAATCCTGACAATGATGTCAAAGATGGTGAGTATCAATATAATGGATATGAGACAATACAGGTAAAAGAGTGGGAAAGCATTCCGATGCCGTTTGAAAAAGGTCATGCGTTAGACTTTTTCGGTGGGGATTTGGAAGGAGTACGGCAAAAAATCCCTTATTTAAAAGAACTGGGAGTCACAGCAGTATATCTGAATCCGATTTTCTGCGCACCATCGCTACATAAATATGACTGCATTGATTATTTTCATGTGGATCAACATTTCGGCGGTG
>CAMWMM010000096.1 GCA_947175285.1 uncultured Lachnospiraceae bacterium | reverse complement strand
CTTCGGTGCAGGAAGCGCATGTACGCTGCCTGTTTCATCCACCAGAACAGCTCCCTCTCCCGACATGGATACCAATACATTCCTTGCCCCTTTTTCCTGAAGTTTACGTGCATACGGAACGACATCTTCTCTTGTATGCAGCTCCACGCCAAAAATTTCTCCCAGTTCGTGATTATTTGGTTTGATTAGAAATGGTTTATACTGTAATACATTAAGGAGTAAATCTTTGGTCGCATCTACAACAAACAGTATTCCTTTCTCCTGAAGACGCTCCATAATATTACTGTAAATAGAATCCGGAAGACACTTCGGAATACTTCCGGCAAGCACCAGTGCATCCCCTTTTTGTAAGCCATCCAGTTTCTCATACATTTTGTCGATAGAATCTTTTGTAATATCCGGACCCATCCCGTTGATTTCCGTACCGTCATAATCTTTCAGCTTGACATTGATACGGGAAAATCCGTTCTCCACATGAATAAAATCTGTGCGCAGTCCCATCTTACGGGTCTCTTTCTCAATCTCTTCTCCCGTAAAACCTGCCGTAAACCCAAGCGCGGTATTTTCTATTCCCAGATTACTCAGAACAATAGAAACATTGATTCCTTTTCCGCCGGGAAATATCTGCTCTTTCGTCGTGCGGTTTGTCATACCCATTTCAAAACCGTTCATAGATACAATATAATCTAAGGACGGATTAAAGGTCACTGTATAAATCATGCCTGCTCTCCTCCAAAATGCGCAAATAACATATCCTCCGCTTCTTTTGACCATAGCCCTTTGTGTCTTTTACAGCATTCATCCAGTTCTTTATAGAATGGATCTTTCTCTCCCAGTTTTGCAAAATCCTCAATGGCTGTCATCGGCATATTGAACTGAATGTATGCCAGTTTCTTTCCGCCCGGAATATTGGGTAAGTTATTTGTTGTATCTACAATAGAATCAATACCTCCGACATGTGTCACCATAACGGCTGAGTTAATCTGTCCTGCCGCGGATTTCTCAATTGCCTCTTTCATATCATCCGTGTTGCCGCCTGTAGAACCGATAATTTTAGTTCTTGCATAATGGCAGTCATAGAGATTCATGCTTGCGGAAAACTGTGTATCGGTAGGTCCCGCAAAAAAATTCATACAACCATCCACCGCGAGAAGCCGGTTTCCCATCTCCGCAATACTTTGTACCGGTGCATACACAAACACATCACTGTAACCTATTCCTTCTGTGATGTCGCGAAGTTCTTTCACGGGGTCTTCCATATCTGCCGTATTGATGTAATGCAGTTCAACCCCTTTTTCTTTTGCTTCCTCTTCTGAAATCACTTCTTTTGCTCTGGCAATTTTAGCGTCATTGATATCCGTAACAACGATGCGCTTCGGTTTATTTTCAAATGCAAGACCATAGCTGACAGCTCCAAGTCCCATCGGTCCGCATCCGCCAAGAATCAAAATATTTCCGCCTGCCAACGTACCCATTTTATGTTCATAAGAAAGATGATCCGTATGATAGTTGCTATGGTATCCTCCGATGCAGCAGCTCATTGGCTCGCCGAGAGAAGCTTCAAAGTAGCTGTCTCCTTCATACTCCCAAATACATCCTTTCTCAATCACATCATTCGGGAAAATACAGTAAGTGGAAGCGCCGCCGAAAAATTCATATGAATATCCCGGTGATTCCATCTGGCCCGGAATCGCTGGCTGTTGCGCAAATTTCTTACCCTCATGGAACTTATCTTTCCACTTTTTACCGACTTTTACAATATCACCGGTAAATTCATGCCCGATAATAACCGGATGCTCCGCTACATTTTCCGGTACACGCTTATGATTTTTTCCCGCCTGCACCATCTTCCATGTTGACATGCAAATACTGTCACTGACAACTTTAACCAATATTTCATCATCTTTAATTTCAGGAAGTTCAAACTCCTCTAATCTGATATCATTTGCTCCATGTAATCTGACACCTTTTACTTTCATTTTAGTTACCTTGCCTTTCTTAGTTCAAGTGCTCCAACACCCAGTTAATATCCGATGTTGTTTTAAATGTTTCCAAAACATCCTCATCTTCCAGCATACTGCAGATTTTACTTAACAAATCAAGATGTTCATCCCCGATGCCGGCAATACCGAAAACAAGCTGTGCTTTTTCCTCTCCGAAATCAACGCCGTCCGGATACTGCATGACAACGATTCCTGTCTTTTTCACAGTGTCTTTTGCCTGTGAAGTGCCGTGCGGAATTGCTACACCCATACCCATATAGGTTGATACTATTTTTTCACGTTCCTGCATGGCTTCCGCATAAGAAATGTCTACATATCCAAGCTCTGCCAGCAGTTCACCTGCTGCCTGAATTGCCTCTTCTTTTGACACCGGAGGCAGATTCAGACGAACACCGTCCTTTACCAGTATTTTCTTCTCACTGCCTACCGATACATTTTCTGCTGTCTGCTGTACCGGATTTTCTGTTTGTGAAAGTTCCGGCTGCACTGTCTCATCTTTATTCGCCAGTTGTTCATATAAAGCATCCAAAGCCGGATCCGCCAAAAAGTTATTAATCGTTATTATCTGTGCCTGTGGCACTGACTTTCTTGCCCGTTCTACCAACGTAATCTGAACAACCGCCACATCACAGTCTGCGGGAATATTATCTACGGATGTATTAATGACTGTTAAATCCGGTCGTTTTTCTTTGATACGATTTCTGAATTTAGTAGCGCCCATAGCGGAAGAACCCATCCCAGCATCACAGGCAAATACAACTTTTTTAATACCCTCTGTCTTTGTCAGTTCTACGCTTGCACTTTCCTGTCCTTTCGCTTCTGCTTTCCGGTTCGTCACTTCCGCCTGTGCTTCTTCCAGGCTCTTACCCTTAGACATACGGATAATAACGGCTGCAAGACCGAAAGAAACGGCTGCCGCTATCAGCACGCCTATCAGAACAGAAAGGATGCTGTCTCTTGGCGCCATCATCATATAAGCGATAATAGAGCCGGGTGACGCAGGTCCCACCAGTCCACTGCCAGTCATGTTATACCAGAAAATTGCCGCGATATTGCCGACAATAGGTGCGATAATAACAAGAGGATTCATTAAAATATAAGGGAAATAGATTTCATGAATACCGCCTAATAAATGAATGATAACTGCTCCGGGTGCCGACTGTTTTGTTTTTTTATCTTCACAGAAAAACATATAGGCAAGCAATACGCCAAGACCCGGTCCGGGATTTGCCTCAAGCATATACATAATGGACTTTCCCGTTTCTGCCGCCTGCGCAGTCGCTATCGGTGTAAAAATGCCGTGATTAATTGCATTGTTCAAAAACAGCACTTTCGCCGGTTCAATGAAAACTGCAATTAATGGCAGCATGCTATGTTCTACTAAAACATTAACTCCTGCTGTCAGAATCGCCAGAATCAGATTCATAAACGGTCCGATTGCAAGATAACCTAACATTGCAAGCAGCATACCGATGATACCGACCGAAAAATTATTAATAAGCATTTCAAATCCCGCCGGCATATGATCTTTCATGATGTCATCAAATTTTTTGATGCAGAATCCTGCTAACGGTCCCATTATCATTGCCGCCATCAACATGGTTGTATCCGGATCACTCATGATAGCACCGACAACAGCGATAGCCGCAACAATACCGCCCCGTTCTCCGCCAACCAGTTTTCCGCCTGTTAATGCAATCAGTATAGGAATTAAATAGACTAAAATTGCTGAAAAGATTGTGGCAAATCCCTCATGCGGAATCCATCCGCTGCTGTTAAAAAATGCAGCCAAAAAGCCAAAAGCAATCAATGCGCCAATATTCGGCATAATCATTGCAGAGAGAAATTTACCAAAACGTTGAACCCCATTTTTCATTAACTTTCTCCTTTACATTGGTCTGCCCTTAATATAAGTGAAATCTGCCGGTAATATCATGATAATATTATATGACCTGTACATTATATTTCCTGCATTCCTCCAGAAATTCTTCCGGAAGATTATCATCAGAAACAATAATATCCACCATATCCAGTCCACAAATAGAATATGTATTTTTTACACCCACTTTGGAGGAATCCATCAGAATAATCGTCTGCTCAGACTGATTCATTACCGTTCTTTTTAAAACCGCCTCTTCGTCCACGCCGCAGTTAAATCCTGTCTGTTCACAATAGCTGGTAACACCCATAAATGCCTGATGGAAATTAATTCTTAATGCATCCTGAATCGTGTGAATCCCGCATGAGCTCATACTGTAACGATTCATGGCCCCTCCTAACACATGCACTTCAGGTTTCGTAAATTTACAAAGTTCCATTGCACATGTTAAAGAGTTTGTATATATCAAATTGGACTGGTCTGGCATACATGATGCAAGTGTTGTTGTTGTACTTCCTGAATCCAGAAAAATAGTCGTATCTTTCCGAATCAGTTTTAACGCTTTTTGCGTAATAAGGTGCTTCGCCTCAATATTTCGCACCAGTCTTCGGCTCAGCATATCATCCGTTCCAATAACAACGTCTACGGACTTTGCACCCCCATGCACCCGGACAATTCTTTTCGCTTCATCAAGAGCTTTTAAATCTGTGCGCAGTGTCATCTCCGATATTTGGGGAATCTTTTTCTTTAACTGTACAAAACTGATATTTCCGTTCTGATTCACCAAATCTACAATCATGTTCCTGCGCTGCTCCATTGAGTCCATCATAATACCTCCTATTTTCCTACTTCATAATCATCTACCTCCTTTATCTTAACATATTCTTTTACGCTTGTAATCTCTCATTTTTGTTTCAACAATATCTATGTTTCCAAATTGTTGAAACAAAAGTAATTTCTTTTATATTAACAGCCTTTTTGCTCTATGTCAACTTTTATTTCAACAATTTATAATTTTATTTCAAAATATATAGGCGCAAAAAAACCGCAGTCTCTTGAAGTGCTGCGGTACTGAGATTATTTTTTAATATATATTTTCACCTTTCAATATCCGTATAATGGTATCATAATTCTGCGGCTGATGGGGGAACGTACACTCCGTGCAGACCTTCAGCCGCCCTCCGTCCTTTTCCAGATACTTTGGATTGCCCGGGCAATTTTCTATCCGGTACAACGGACAGTAACAAAACAGACAATTAAAATCTCCGTTCTTACGGTGACAGGGAAAATACTCACATTCTTTATTTTCAAAATAACGATATGAATTTTTCATGCTTTCTTTAGCTCCATTCTTCGGTATTTTTCCGCCTTTTTCACAAACTGCTCTGCAAATGCAGGATTCGACGGATAATATAAATGCGGAAATCCCATAAAGCGGGTTTCATCTTCTATCATACAGGAATATTCTTTTCCTGTCACCGGTTTTACTGCCACTGCATCATCTCCGTTAAGAGAACTGTCATAATAATGAAACTCGTGTCCTTTTATCTTTGCACCCTCCGATAAAAAATAACTTTGTTTTTCCCAAATCTCAATATAACCGAAACGTACCAGCTTTCCGGTGTAAAAACAGGTTGCCGGAATCACCCCTGCCATCTCATAACTAATCCCCTCTTTGTCTTCGAGAGTGGAATGTAAATACATAAAACCACCGCACTCCGCCACAACAGGCATTCCGTTTTCTACTGCCTTTTTGACTGCCGCCCGCATCATGTAATTCGCACTTAACTTCTCTGCATATAATTCCGGATATCCTCCGCCAAACAGCAATGCATGACATCCTTCCGACAGTTTTTCATCATGTATGGGAGAAAAATATTTAATATCCGCTCCCATTTCTTCTAGCATCCGAATATTCTCCGCATAATAAAAACAAAAAGCCTCATCTTTGGCCACTGCAATCACAGGTTTTCTTTCGGCATTAGCACTGCGCACTGCCATTTTCTCTTCTTCCATTTTCTGCTTTTTTACATTTGTACGTTTTTCTTCACCACTCTCCATTTCCTCTGCATTCTCTGCTATTTTCATAATGCGCTCTATGGAAACGGTCTTGCAAAATTCCTCTGAAATGCGCTGCATTTTTTTTTTTGATATCTTCCAGTTCGTCCGGTATGATAAGGCCTAAATGCCGGCGCTTAATATGAAAATTCTCCCTATCCGGCAGAAAACCAAGTACCTGTATTTCTAATTCCTCCTCTATCAGTGTTTTGATAGTTTTATAGTATTCTTTTGAAATCCTGTTTAATATCACACCTCGAATCAAGTGTTCTTTATCATAACTCAAAAAACCTGCAATGAAAGGTATTATGGAACGCCCCATACCTTTGACATCAATAACAAATACAATAGGTGTTTTCGTCACTTTTGCTAGGTGATACGAAGATCCTTCCTCCCTGATTCCCCCTAATCCGTCAAAAATTCCCATAACGCCTTCTAAAACCGCAAAATTATTTTTTGATGCGCGACTTAAAAAAAGTTCTCTTGTCCGTGTTTCATCCGTAAAAAAAGTATCCAGATTTCCTGCCGGAACGCCAATTACTTTTTTATGGAACATCGGGTCAATATAATCCGGTCCACATTTATAAGAAATCACCTGTTTTCCGCTGCTTTTTAATGCCTGAAGCAGTGCACAGGTAATCACCGTTTTTCCGCTGCCGCTCTTTGGCGCAGCAATCATAATTCTATTTATCTTCACAATACTCCCCCAAATCAAACGCGCAAATCCAGACCGGATTTTCAGCCTGCATCAAATGATAGCTCCCCGCCTCTTTCGCTTTGCTTACCTGCAACTGCACAATTTCCATTTCTTGCATCTGATACACAGATACTATTTCTTTTATTTCACAAATTGTTTCCATGCTGACAGCATTAATGACAATCCGCATTTCATGATTTATCTGCCGCAGCACGTCCAATATTTCTTTTAGTCTGCCGCCGCTTCCCCCGATAAAAGCATGCGTCGCCGACGGAAGATTCATCAATCCCTCGGGCGCTTCCATTTCTACTATGTTTATATTTTCCAGTGCAAACTTCTCTTTATTTTTTTGAATCAAAGAAACAGCTTCTTTTTTTCGCTCAATCGCATACACCTGTATATCATCGGAAAGAGCCGCTATTTCCATCGCAACGGAGCCTGTACCGCTGCCGATATCATAAACTACGGAATCTTCCTGCACTTGAAGCTTACAAATGCTGACTTCTCTTACTTCCGCTTTTGTCATAGGCACTCTGTCCCTGATAAATTTTTCATCTGCAATGCCATGTGTCAGCTTTCTCTTTACTGCATACGAATTTTTCACAAAACAAGTATATAAACCTTCCGCTTTCAATTCACAGCACTGTGCAGGCGTAAATTTCTCTATCCGCTGCTCTTTATAAGATAACTGATATCCTGTTATGACTTCGCATTCCGTCATGTCGTTTTCTGTCAATAACATTCCCAGCCGATTGATATCCTGAACCCCTGACATTAGCAGAAACATTTTCGGACTGATTTTTATTTTATGTATCAGATTACACAACTTTTTCCCATGCATACTATAAATCGGCACATCATGATAACTCTCTCCGATACATGAAGCCAGATAGGAAACGGAAGAAATTCCCGGCAGTATGTGCAAGGATGCTTTTAGCTTTCCTTCTTGTATTTCTTTTTCCAATGCTTCATACAAAGAACGACATCCGCTGTAAAAACCACTGTCTCCTGAAAAAAGAATCACAACATTTCTGCTTTCCATAAATGGATTTTTTTCCTGCATTTTTCTTAAATAGGGAATAATCTCCTCCGCCCGGTAAAAAGACTGTTTTTCCTGCTTCGGACAGAAATCCGCTAACAATCTTTTTGCCCCTAATAAAATATCCGCTTCACTGATTGCTTTTTTTACTTCTTTCGTCAGACAGTTTTCATTCCCCATGCCAATACCCGCCAGAATAATTTGCATTTCTTCTTTTCGCAGGATTTTCTTTCCACAGATTTTCTCCAGTTCACCGCATAATTCAGCAAAGGAATATCCGCCGTTTTCTTTGGGACGCCCTATGACAAATGTCCGGATTCCTGTTTCTTTGGCTGCTGTCAGTTTCTCCTGATAACCGCCGGATATCCCGCTTTCTTTCGTCACCAGACAAGAAATCTGATATTGCCTGATAAAAGCTGCATTCATTTCCGCTGTGAAAGGTCCTTGCATGGCAATAACCTGCTTTCCGCATATTCCCTGTTCCATACAGAGTAGCAAACTTTCCATAGCAGGGAGCACCCTGACATATAATCTATGTTTCAGTTCTTCGGAAATACAATACTTAATCAATTCCTTACTCCCAGTCGTCAAAAGAATATTTCCCTCCGTATATGTCAATGCCTCCGCACATTCCTCATTCGTCTCAAAGTAACGGATATTTTCTTCCGTGCCGTTTCCTTTTTGTTCAATGCCATCCCTGTTCAAGCGCATGTATGAAATCTCTATTCCCTGCACATTCAATTTCCCTATTGCAGTTTTGATATTATAAGTAATTTCTTTGGCAAACGGATGCGTGGCATCTATAACAACCGTAAAATTTTTATCTTTAAGGAAGCTTTCAATTTCGTCCTGATTCATTCTCCCCTGATGCACCTTCACAAGAGGATGTTCCTTTAATACGATTTCACCATATTCCGTTGCCACACAGATTGTATGCGCAATCTCTGCATGTGTCAGATATTCCGATAACTTTCTTCCCTCAGTTGTTCCTGCAAATATTGCTATTTTTTTCACTTTATATATACCTCTTTTTCAACTTTGTAACCCCGCTTTGTAATCAGTTTCCCATTAATAATTTCAGATTTGGAATTTCCGATAAAAACCGTAGTAAACATATTGACCTCTCTGTCCTTTAACTCTCCTAATGTACATGTTTCCACTTTCGTTCCGTCCCGCCCAATATTTTCAACATAACCGCAGACTCTTTCCTCTTCTATACTGCAAAGTAAAATATTACATGCTCTCTTCAAATAATCTTTTCTTTTATGGCTGGATGGATTATAGAGTACAATAACAAAATCTCCTGCCGCTGCTGCCTCTAATCTTTTTTTAATCTTCTCCCACGGTGTTAGTAAATCGCTTAAGCTAATCACACAAAAATCATGATTTAAAGGCGCTCCGAGAATCGCTGCTCCGCTGCTTGCCGCGGTAACTCCCGCAATGACACAAAGCTCTGTTTCAGGATATTCTTTTCCGATTTCATACATCAGAGAAGCCATTCCATAAATTCCCGCATCCCCGCTGCAGACAAGAGAGACCCTTTTTCCTTTTTCCGCTTCCTTAAAACACAATCTGCACCGGGCTTCTTCCTGACGCATTGGCGTGGACAGCATTTCTTTTTCTTTAAATCGTTCACTCAACAAATCCAGATACAAAGTATAACCAATAATGACATCCGATTGCTCTAATGCTTCCAGTGCCTCCCCTGTCATCATTTCTTCTCTGCCCGCTCCCATTCCTACAATATAAATTCTATTCGTCATAAAAACCTACCGTCCATTCCCTTTTTACGATTGCAATCGTCATTCCATTTTCCGCAAACTTTGGAGCAATTAATTTTCCGTTTTCTTCACAAGCTTTTAACGCTGCCCTTTCGCACACATTGCCAACGCCAACCTGCTCCTTGACAAAAGATGACTCCTTAAAGTTTCCTTTTATTTCCTGTAATTCCTCCGCAGTATAGGTAAGAAACAAAACTCTCTCTTTCTTACACCATTCAATCAAACCCTTCTCGTCACTTTTTTGGGATATCGATGCTAAAGCATAAACCTGTTCCGGAGAAATATTATATTTCTTTAATTTTTTCACAATAAAATCCGCAATTTCCTCTGTGCTTTTTCCTCTTCTGCATCCCATTCCTATGATATATTCTTTAGGTTTTAACAGAATTGCCATATCAAATTTGTCCTCTTTAGATGTGATTACAATGTCAGCGGCTTCTTCCGGCGGATAGGGAATCAGACGCACTCCGGCGGACGTGTAAGTATCCTCTGCCCCTATCCTGTGTCCCGGTTCTATGGACATGGTAATTTCCTTTCCAGCCAATACCTTTGAAGATACTTTAACAATTCCCTCTTTATTTACAATGGAAAAACCATTTCTTTTTGCAAATAAATCTACTGCAAATTTTTGATTGATATCAGTTGCCGTAGTAATCACCGGCTCAGCACCTATTTTCTTTGCAAGCTCATTTGCAAGCTCGTTTGCGCCGCCCATATGCCCGGATAAAATGGGAACAATAAATTTACCTTTTTCATCCATAACTAAAACCGGCATATCATGCAGCTTATCCGTAAGAAACGGAGCGATTGCCCTGACTGCAATGCCACAGGCTCCGATAAACAACATGGCATTTTGTTTCTGCATCTGTTCTCCTGCCCACTCTCTAACCGATATTTTTACAAACGAAACAGAAGAATCAATATCCTCCTCTATACAGGCTTGGCACTTTGTATATAAACAAATTTCCATATCCGTTTTCAGCATTTTTGCAATACTTTCCGAAAGCCTTTTCCCTGCTTCCGTAAAACTGATAATACTTAACATTCCTGCCCCCTCCGAAACTCTGTTGAAAAATCGGATGCATACAATCTTGATTTTTGATAATGCTGATGGGCAATCACATCACCGACTAACACCAGTGCGGTTTTCGTAATACCATGCGTAACCGATGTATCATATAATGTTTCAATGGTACAAATATATGCTTCTTCCTCATCCCATGTCGCTTTATAAACAAGAGCTGCCGGTGTTGTTTTCTGATATCCTCCGTCAATCAACCGCCTACTCAATTCCTTAATCATTCCCGCACTTAAATAAATTGCCATAGACGCCTGATGCGCCGCAAAGCTTTCAATCTTTTCCTTTTCCGGAACCTTTGTTTTTCCCTCCATTCTGGTAATAATCAATGATTGGGAAATTCCCGGCAAAGTATATTCCAGATTTAAAGAAGCTGCTGCTCCAAAACAAGCGCTTACTCCCGGACAGCTCTCATAAGGAATATTCAGTCTGTCCAATTCGTCCATCTGCTCCCTGACTGCTCCATAAATACTGGGATCTCCTGTATGCAGTCTGACAGTCATTTTTCCTGTCGCTTCCGCGCTGCTTATGATCTGAATCACTTCTTCCAGTGTCAATTTTGCACTGTTATGGATTTCACATGTCTTTTTTGCATAAGTAAGCAATTCCGGGTTTACCAAGGAACCAGCATAAATAATCACGTCAGCCTGCTCCAGCAAACGTCTCCCTCTTACTGTTATCAAATCTACTGCACCTGTTCCTGCTCCAACAAAGTAAACCATTCCTCTGCCCCCCTGCTTTTTGCCAGTTCCCCGAACCCATTGGCATATAAAATGCAATCCGTTTTCATCCTGCCTCCGGCACGATTTTCCATGTAATAGCAAATCCGCTCCACAATTCTATCCATGACCTGTTGTAACTTTCCGCTTTCTTCCAATATTGGTATCGCTTCTTCCGTAGTTACACAATCCAGTATTTTCTCAACCAGACAGAAATCCACCTGTTCTTTTATGGAAAATGCCGCAAGAAGCTCCATTCGGCAGTCTGCTTCCTTAGAGTGCGTATTCATGATTCCGCCTGCAACCTTAATCAGCTTACCGATATGACCCGTCAAAAGCATTTTTTGAAAACCCAATTCCGCCGCCATATCAATGGTCTGCCCAATGAAATTACTGCACTTCACGCTCCTGTCCAAATCATATCCATATGCTTTTTTCATAAACTCCAAGCCGTAATTTCCTGGAGAAACTGCAACATAAGTATATCCCAACGCCTTTCTCTGGCGCAATTCCACCTGAATGGTATCTAAAAGCGCCTGACTGCTCATAGGCTCCACAATACCGCTTGTCCCTAATATGGAAATACCGCCCACAATGCCCAGTCTTGGATTAAAAGTTTTCTGACACAGAATTTCACCCTCCGGTACGGAAATCTCAATCTGCAGATTCCCACTATAATCCGCAGCCCAACAGACTTCCAGCACTTCTTTTTTTATCATTTCTCTCGGGACATGATTGATTGCCGCGTTACCTATGGGCTGGTCAAGTCCGGGTCTTGTAACACTCCCCACGCCTTTCCCGCCGTCAATGATAATTTTAGTTCCGGATTCTATGACT
>CAMWMM010000095.1 GCA_947175285.1 uncultured Lachnospiraceae bacterium | reverse complement strand
TATATATAATTATACAGCGTTCCTTACACTTTCTATCTAATACTGCTTTTTAAAATAGTTGTGTTCTGGGGTAACTTCTTTTCAACCTCACTCCAATCATAAAAATATTTTCAAATTTCTCATCTGATATATATCCCTTCAAGTACAAAGATATTATTTTATTACAATCCATTATGTACTTATCTCCCTTCTAAGAAAAAAGAAAAGTATTGGCATAATCTCCTAACTTGTGTATACTATAAGCAATAGATGAGCTATAAGCTTATCATGTGGGCTGACACAATCAATCCGAAATTCATTCCAGACTTCGGGCGCTGGAAGGTTGGCTGGCAACGGAAAAACCAGATATCCATTCCGGACTTTGGGCGCCGGACGGTTGGCGGACAACGGAAAAATCAGTCACAACAGGGCGGGATTATCTGCTGCGGTGGATAAACCGCTCTGTTAAATTCTACCCATAGGAGAACCACAATGACCAAAAAAGAGGCAATATCCATTATCAGCAAATGTGCCACCTTATACACTGACAACCTCTGTGACCGACAGCTTGCATTTGCTTATCGAAATAGCATTAATCGAACTGAATTTGTTGAAGTCACCTTCCGTTCCAACAACTTTATGCACTTTACCGGAATTGACACGAAAAATCATACCAAATACTATTCTGAAAGAAGATATCCGCGACATTATCCCCAAACCGCCCGGAAAAATTTTTGCTATCTTCCGTAAACCCATCCGGCAGAATATATATACTGAACTTACTTTCCAAAGCGGCAGTATTGATATTACCAAAAAATGTCTCCCGCTTGACCTATTGGAGAAAGTGGATACGTCTCTTTTTATTCAGTAATCAAAATCTCGAATCGTAATCATTCGCTACTCCTAGATCATGCGCAATAAATTTGCCTGATATGCTGTCGCTTGTTAAAATAATGCCTAAATTATATCCTTGCTCTGATTTATCAATATGCGGCAAACCATACTCGTCACCTTCTTTATAATTATCAGCCCAAACCAACAACATAGTAGCAAAGTCTTTTATACCTTCACGATTAATTTCTAAAATTACAGTTTGATATTTATCGGTTATATTTTTTCTTTCGTTATCGAACACCTTAATATTCATTATATTTCTTCTGGATAATTCATAAGTTTCTAAAGTAATGAACTCAATATCCTCAACGGATGGAATTTTTACATTATAATATTGATTTGTATTTTTTTCTCTTATGTTTATCTCTTTCCAATTATTATGTATACAGTTTCCTTCTTTCTTCTCCGTCAATGAATTTACTTTTAACACCAGCATAGGGCTATCCGGTGTGAGATAAAAGCCTATTGCCTTATTTGGTGCAGGGTCTACTCGTAGCTGATGTGTGCTTATCATTAACTTTTTATCATCATTTAGGTCCTCATACATCCATAATAACTCGGTTGCAAATCCAATCATTGCCTCATGGCTGAGTGTAAACTCAACCTGACACGCCGTATCCGGCATATGTCCAATCGCGGTTATCTTACATAATTCTTTTAATGGAACACTCTTAGTTAAGTTTATTATCATGCCGTTAATATCCTATCATAATATGGTAATTTTATACTTCACTTCATCAGAAATACAAAATCTATTTCCTTGGTAATCCTGCCTTTAAATCCGCAATTGTACTTTCAGGCTCTTCTTTTAGGTATATTAAAAAATTATATGCCCCTACAGCAATGAGACACCGGAGAACCGTTTTACGAAAACACTGCAAAATCAAAACCCTTGCTATAGAAATTGGTGAAGGTAAAAAACAGATACTTTCCGTCTTTTGTGCGAGTCAGAATAACATCGTACTGGTACCACTTGCCTTTGTACTTATACTGGATATAGACGCTTCTCCCCTTCCAATCCTCCCAAAACGTTTCATATGGTATGTAGACAGTGATCTCTCCGGATTGTTCCTTTTGGATAGAATATACCGCTGAAGCCGGGGGTTTTTTCGTTTCCCCTAAGTCCATCCATTCCTTCTGACCACTGGAAACCGCCAGATCATTCTCCTCTATCCGGTCAGCGCAGCTAATGAATATACCATCGTATTCCTGCACCTCAAAACGATTACATTCTGTGCCGTCTCTCTCAAACCCTATATAGGAAGTGATATACATACCATCCTGTTCAATTTCAAAATCCAATATCCGCCCGAAACCATAGGTATGTACATATCCGCTCTGATAAGCCGCTTCATCCCTGTAGGAAATCAATATCACCTTTGTGTCATATTCTTCGGCGCACTCCTCCAGATAGGCTGCAGCTTTCGGATTTGTCTTCGGAAAGTCTGTAAAATCCTGATTCTTACAATCGCTCACACTGGCACTTATGGGGTGTCGTTGTATAAAACTCTCAAAGTCCCCAGTCTGGTACAGCTCATTGATTAAATTCTGCTTTTGCCGATCCGAATAAGGATCTCCTGTAATCGGTTCATCCTTATATTCCAGATAAATGTCATAGACCTCATATCCCAACAAAGAGGCAAAATACTCTCTGGCATCTTCTAATATCACATCATACTGAAAATCATCTGTCCCCTGTATCGTATCAGCCTCTCCACTGATATGCACCTTGAATTTTTTTCCTTCATACTCCATAGTAACTACTGCGCAGCCTGTAATCGAAGGAGTGTTGAAAGCCCCATCCTGCTCTGTACAGACATCCGCATCGACAGCCTCTGCTGCAAATTCATATTTCTCCAGAATGTAATTCACAGCATTTGCTTTCGCAGTTTGAGAGATTTCCTGCATCTGCTGCCGCTGTTCACTGGAAAAACCGCATCCTCCCAAAAAGAAAACGCTAAGAAAAACTATGAGTGTCATTGCTGCCGGCCTTGAAAATTTCTTTCCAATCACTACAATACCTCCCTTTCTTCTAAGCAGCTTTGAAGGATTCCTTCTATTTCTTTTTCATTCATTGTTTATCCTCCTTCCCTAATAGCAATTGCATCTTGAACGCGAAAACTACTCCAATTTCGATTTTAAATACTCAAATGCTCTCGCATAATGTTTGCGTATTGCCGGTCCTTTAAACCTATTATCTAAAACTTCCAATCCTTTCGCGTATTCTCCCTTAATCGCATAAGCACTCGCAACAAAAAAATAATACTCTGTCCCCGAAGAAACTCAAGATCCATGGGGTCGTGCCAAAAGCTTTCATCTGAATTGGTTCACGCATTGTTTGTTGTATTGTCATAGTTCCCATATTAGATATCATATTTTCAGCAGTCTTATTGATCTCCGGGAAATACACAGACATATATGGATAAATATGCAGCAATGCTCCCGCATAATAAGGCGGATGGGAATAAAATACCATATCAAGTTTTTGCTTTGTAGTGCCTATCGTTCTGCTATAAATAAGCGAATTACTTCTACGCTTAAAACCAGATTCTTTCAGGATATCATCTATCCGGCTTGTTTTCTTTTTCCCCCCTTCCATAGCCCAAATATGCCCGTTGCCATTTCGTGTATTTTCTACATATTTTGCTCCAGTGTCCTTCGGGCTCGGGAGCTTTTTATACATTATGGACAAACATCATCAAGTTGTTACCCATTACATGACCGAACACGGATATATTCCTCTTTGGTTTCTTGTGAATGTTCTTACTTTGGGCAAAATAGAAAATTTCTACAAAAATATGAAACCTGACGATAAAACTGTAATTGCAAAGCAGTTCAAACTGCATCCGGATGAACTTGCTAAATTTATGCAATTCAAAGAACGAATCCACACAAAGAGTATTAAAAACTTCTCTGTTCTCAAAATTGTTCGCGCTGCAGACGGTTCCTATACATACGGCACAAATGATGTGTATGCTATTGCTATCATGTTTGCTCTTCTTTTAGTAAATACCGATTCCATCCTGCTATTGGTTTAATAACCACACCTCTTTCGTAAGCCTCTTTTGCACCTATAGTATACCAATGTTTAGGATAATATCTACTGCACCCACTTGGAGTTACGACATAAGCCCCTTTTAATAATTTCCTTTTAAATTGAGCAATTACTTTTTTCCAAAAAACATCAATATTATCGGATGAGCAGGCTCCCATACTAGATTCAACCAATTCTGTTTCATCATCTTTTCCTATAAAAATAATCAAGTCTCCTCTTTTTTCATTCAAATATTTGTTGTATTGTTCTTTGATGCTAATTTCTATCCGGCTTTTACATACAATAATTTCACTAAAATTTTCATACTTTTCATCATCAGATAGAAAGATTTCTTTTGACATATATGCCTCTTTCATTACTCAATAGCTCTTTTCACGGAACTCAAATATATCTGTCTGACCTGCTTCTTCCATTAACTTAATCGCTTTTGCATGCGTTCTTATATAAACATTACAGCCCTCTTTATACCATGCAGCAAAATTCTCTATTTTACAAAAAGATGTTTCAATATTATAATCTGACATATCAACGCAAATTACTTCTTTTGCATCAGGCTCCTGTTTCATTAAAAACACAAGTCCTCCCCCATCATCTCCAATCGCAAGATAATCAGGCTGGTATTCCTGAATCTGCAAATCATCATTCATTTGTTTCAGTTCGTCTAAAGAGTATAAAATTGTTCCTCCATTGAAACTGATTCCATTTTCATTTTTCAAAAAATCTTTATATTGGATAGGTATCACTAATTTATATCCGCTTTCAAAATCACTTATTTGCTTAATAATGTTCATTATTGAAATATTCCTTTGTATTCCCTATTGTATAGATTTCTTCTTTCGGCAGCAACGCACTTATATCGCTTTTAGCATCTTTCTGCATTTTTAACTTCTTGACGTAGTCTGTGATGTCGGTAATATCTACTATCCACTCATCAACATATTTCCTCACAGCCTCGCCTCTCAGCCCAAGCTGTAT
Source organism: uncultured Lachnospiraceae bacterium (assembly GCA_947175285.1). The sequence continues at coordinate 7,221 of CAMWMM010000095.1, read as the reverse complement.
GGAGCGATACCCTAAAGGTTGTCCATACAAATCTCTTTCCGGATCCCATTGGCATCTGATATCAGATATGTTCTTGATTTTCTTTTGTTCCCCAGCCACAACGGTACATCATCCATAAAAATGACGGTTTTATCCAAGTCATCCTATCTAATTTAAAACCAGTTCCAAATGTACCTTTTTTAACAGCCTCTCCGGCAATATCTTTATTATACGCCTGATAAACTCTTATAGTATTTTCAGTATAGACTGCCCTTATTTCTTTATCTGTCATCTTTCTACCCACTTAGGTCAATTTTCTAATTTGTCTTTGCACCATTTCTCTTATAATCCATTATTTATCTGTATAATTTCTTTGTTACAGGTCTGCTCAAATCGATGCCCTGTTCATTACTCCGGCATCAAACACTTTATACTCAAAAAACTAATGACCACTTCCCCTCAGTCTTCAAATTCCTCTAATCCATAAGATAATAGCTTCACGCCAATATCAATAAATTTGTATATAATATTTTCCAAATACCAAACCATATCTGTATGCCTATCTTTAAGAATCTTTCTATTTATATCTATACTCAGCATGATTTCTGCTGTATTATTTGCCAATAAAGAAATCCCCTCAGTGCCATTATTATAAAATAAATCGACACCTGCCTGTTCTTTTTTCGCAATTTTTTCAGAAATAATATCAAATAGCTTAATTTCCGATATTTCTTCACATTGCCAATCAAACATATCATCATCACCAACCGGCAAATATTCAACCTTACCTTGCGGATTATATATATCCCATCCAATTTGTTGAAACAATTTTATTATATCTACTATATTATCCGAATAACTGCTGCAATTTAATGTTATTGATGCTTCCATTTACATATCTCCCGTTAATCTTCATAATCTGTTTCAGCAATTGGAACTATATCATATCCCCAAAAATCATAAAACGCATCCAGAAGACTATTAATTTCCACAGCAGATAAAAATTTATATATTCTAAAAACGTCATCGTTTACATGAAGTTCCAACCTGTTACTAAATTCCTTAAAATCAGATTGATATAATCACTTGTACTCCTCCAGGAATTTAATATTCTGTTTTCTTTCAATATTTTTTAAAGTATACATTATTTTTCTCCGATAATGTGGAAACAGATTTGTTATAGTTATTAGGGGAATTTTTATATGGAATAGTTAATTCTCTAACGAATATTTTACAATTTTCAGACATCTGTACATTGTTTTTAAAACAGTTCCGAGTGTGTAGCAACGCGGTAAAGCATCAAGACCAATACTTTATCCATCACTTCGTATACCAGTAACCAATCTGGCTCCACATGGCATTCCCTGCATTCGGCATAATCACCATTCAAGTTATGGTCACGATATTTATCATCCAATTTTCCGCCTTCTGCAATCGTGTTAATCACATCGAAAAGCTTATCAATATCTCATCCTTGTTTTTTCGCCAGTTTCAAATCTCGCTTAAACTGACTGGTGAATTTAACTTCATACTTCATCCAGAGCCTCCTTTAAATCACAGAGGTTCTTATATCCTTTTACATTCGGGTCAGCAGCAATCCGCCTTCCCTCTGCTATAGCCGCCCTTGTTACTTCATTTGGTGCATTCAGCTTTAAAGAAAAAGGTATGCCATTTTCCCGAATTGTCTGCCTTAAAAACATATTTACTGCTGTAGTCATATTCAGACCAAGTTCTGCAAAGATACTCTCTGCCGCTTCTTTCACTGCTTTCTCCGTTCGTATATTCAAATTCGTCACTGTCGCCATATTACACGCCTCCACTTTTATCATATAATACAAAAACATTTCATTATTATTATTCATTATACGCAAATTGCTTTACACCGTCAATATAGTATGTGCATACTAAACGAATTTCAAAACTCAATTACAAAACTATATGTCAGCCGCCATAGCCTCTAATTCTTTCAATGTTTTAGTAATACCTTTTCCTTGATTCATATCTGTAAATCCTCTATCCAACATAGCCATATATTCAGCATTTCTTTTTGCTTTCTGCATTTCATTATACTCTTTTTCAGATACAATCACTACATTTTCATTTTTCGGTCTTGATACAATCAATGTCTCTCCATTAATTACCTGATTACACCAATCTTTAAAATTATCCCTTACGTCCATACTTTTCACAGTTACCATCATAATACCTCCCGAAATATTGCCTATACACTCTTTCATCCGAAATAGTACTAATAGTCTTTTTATTCCTATGAATATTATTACTTTTCTCTAAAAAAATCATATAAATATCCAAGTTATTAACTTCATGTCAAATTTGAATTTTAATCGCACCTGTATCTACCTTTATTTTTCCCACGTCCATTCATTTATATAATCGCTATTTAATTTCTATAAGTGCATTTTGCAAACGGCATTTTCTAACAAGATTATGGCAAAATCACAGTTAATTTATATATGTATCTATATCAAATCTAGCATCAATATTAGATGCAAAATTAATAATTGAACTATCTAAATAAATAGCTGGTGGGGATTGATTTTCAATAATAATTACAATATCAATACAAATTTCAAGATTATATTCTTTTTTCAGTTTACATAACATACTAGCTTTTGACAGAAATCTGTTTTCAATTTTTCTTAATTGAGTATTAACATCCATAGTCTCCTCTGCACCTGTACTAAATATCCATGCTGTATATGTTCTCACTTTGTCTGTATCACGAATGTGATCACCAATATTCCAAGACATAGTAGGTAAAATTCCTATCTCATTACTTATTACTTGAACATCAAATTCATTACCCATAATCCTCAAATCTACTCTTACATTTGTATTATTCATAATTTTACTTTAGAAAACCTCCTGTTGATAGAACATCTCTTTCACTTACTGTATATCTTTCATTATTCCAGTTCTCCTTGCCATGTATGAAAATATCTCTTTAATCTTTCCTCTGAAAGCTGACTTCCAAAAACCTGTTTCGCCAATTCTACAGCTTCTTCATCGATACAAATGGAAACTTCATTTAAATTCTCTAGTAAATTTTCAAGTGCTATTGTTCCTTCTCCATACTTGATTAACTCCCTGGCATCGCAAATTAAGTGCTTCATATATTCTCTTTTCAAATAGCATCCCCCGCCGCTATCTTGAACATAATCTGTTTCATCGCACTGTAACATTAACTTTTCTATGTAATTTATAAAATTTTCTAATGATTGCACTTCCATAATCCCCTGCCTCTTACAATAAAGCCAGAGAATTCTCCCTGGCTCTTTCAGCTATTCATACTTATACTGCTTTCTCACTCAGTCTTTCATCCTTTGCTTATTTCGCAAATCAGTCAACATATCGCGAATCACACTTGTATAAAGATGCTTTTCTCCAAATACATTTATAGACACAGACAAAGCTTTCTTATAAAAAATCTCTGCTGCCTCATATTCTTTCTGTTTTCTATACAGACCAGCCAAATTGAAATAAATATCCATCGTTTTCGGGTGATTTTCTCCCCACACTTCTTCATGTGTCAAAAGTGCTTTTGTATACAACTCTTTTGCTTTCTCATATTCAGCCCGTTTCTCATATAGATACGCCAGATTGTTATAAACGACTGCTATATTCGGATGTTTCTCCCCTAACACTTTTTCATATATAGACAACGCTTTTTCATACAATTCTTCCGCATCTTTGTACTTCCCCTGTTCTTCATACAAACCAGCTAAATTATTGTATGCGTCCACCGCGTCGGGATTGTTTTCTGCTGATACTTTTGGATACATGGATATGGCTTTCTTATATATCTCTTCTGCTTCTGTATATCTTTTCTGGTTTTCATATAAAGCAGCTAAATTATTATAGCTCAACGCTATATTCATATGATTTCCTTCAAGTACTTCTTCTTGAATCATAATCGCTTTTTTGAGCAAATCCTCCACATCAATATATTTTCCCTGTTCTAAATATACTACAGCTAAATTACTATAACTTGCTGCCGTATTAACATGCTTTTCTCCCAATACTTTTTCCATTATTGGCAATACATCTTTATAGAGTTTTTCCGCTTCCTCATACTTTCCCTGTCTTATATATATTTCAGCTAAATTGAGCCAATATACTATTGTATTCGGATGCTCCTCTCCTAACAACTCTCTGCACATAGAAATTGCTTTTCTATATAACTCCTCTGCTTCCCAGTATTTTCCCTGACTATCATATATCCGAGCCAAAGAATCATAACACTCTGCTATGTCCGGATGACTTTCTCCTAAGATTTTTCTACGTATCTCCAACGCCCTACTGCACAGTTTCTCTGCCTGTTTATAGTCACACTGCTCCCTATACACGTATGCCAATCCATGATATACGGAAGCAGTTTGCAAATGTTCTGCTCCCAATATCTCTTCATAAATCTTTCCGGCTCTTAACAGCAGTCCCGCACTCTCCTGATACTTAGCCTTATCGCTCTCCTCTTTCGCCTGCTGTATCAGAGAATATGCTTCACTTAATTTACTTTTTGCATCTTTACACCCCTTGTCGGCTTTAGCAGACATCAATTCAATAGTTTGAAAGAAACTTTCAAACTTCTGATCTCCTTCTTCGGCCTGCTGCTCCTTCTCTGCATCTAAAGGTAAATTCAACACATCATTATTCATTTTCAGCGCATAATCATGAAATGTAATTCTAATCTTAATAAAAGAGTAGAAATCGTATGCAGCATTTGCAAGTCTGTCATCAACATATGATGTTGTAAAAAAAACTATGTTTTTCCTTAACTCTGTCAGCATATCCCTGCTGAAATTCAAACGGCTTATATCCTGCTCGCTCTGTATCGCAAACTGAAAATTGGCAATAAAAAAGGTCTGAATATTTGGCAAAGAGTCAATCCACTCCTTTAATTTAGGGAAAGAATATTCCCCCGGATAACGTTTATAATCATAAACACCTATCATTCCCTGTCGATAAACATCTACAATCTCCTGTTGCAGCGACTCTTCAGCAATCACTAAAAATAATCCATATTCAGATTTATTAATAATCCATCCTAATGTCTGATATCCTTCTTGATTACTTTCCGACATTCTTAACCAACCCCTGTTCCATGAAAAAGCGTGCAACCAATGGATGAAGATTGTGCCATCGTTTCCCGTTATATTCAAGAACTACCGATGCCTGCAGCATTTTCAATAACATCTGTTTATCCTCAATCAGTTCTTTATTTCCCTTATATATATTAGTTAGAAATTCATAGTCTTTCTTTTCAATTCTTCTGGTTAAAGAAGTTTTTACTTCTTCCAATGCCCTCTCTGCATCTTCCATAGAAATACTCTCACTGTTCCTGCGCTCTGCCCTTTTCGCTGATGAATTAATTGTATGAAACAAATCCCGCAGTGAGCCGCCTGAATATTGAATGAGACTATCTAATACGCCTTCTTCAAACAATTCCAAATCCGCACGTTTCTCAACAATTTTCCGGATAATATTGATGCCGTCACAAAATGGTTCTCCCTCTATCGTCTCAATCTTAATCATCGGCAATGTTTCGGCTGTAAAGTAGCCCTCCATTGCTGCAAATCTGGTATCATAAGAAAGTCCGATAGGAAAAGTATAAATAACCGGAAATGACATCCCGGAAAGAACTGCCGCATAGTTATAAAATACATTCCATGCATCCTCAGGGTTTAATTTATCTAAGTCCTCAAAAATAATGATAGGAGATTTTCCCTCTGTTTTGTCAACAATTTCTTCTGAAATATTCCTTAATAATTCCATCCATTCACTTGAACGTATACTTATCTTTTTCCGATATTCTTTTCTTACTTCTTCGTTAAATTTTAAATCTGCTTTAATCTTCGCAAATACTTTTAAAATATTAAAGATACCCAGTGTTTCAGCGGATATTCCTGCCTCTACAGCGGCTGTTTCTTCTTCCTTGGAAACCGAAGTCTCCGTAACATCATCCCAAAAATGTCCAATATCATCAAGGATATCTTTACTGATTGCACATCCGCAATCTTCGGCTATTTCCAATAAGGCTTCTCCCATCAGAATAAAAAGATCCGAATATACAATATTAAACATATCCAAATCTGTACTGCATATGATGGTCTTCACTTTATAACCTTTTGCAACAAGCTCTGCCGAAAGCCGGTTCAATTCCGTGCTTTTCCCACATCCTTTATGTCCAAGCAGTAAAAATGCATTATGGGCACTCTCTTCCTGGCAAGCTTCAAAAATATTTTCAATTGGAGAAACATATTTATCGCTCATACGATATTCCATTGTATCATCACAATAAAATTTCTCCATCTGTTCACCTTTCAAAGGTTCCGGTGAAAATGCATTTATTATTTCAGATACTCGATTCGCGTGTTTCATTTTGATAACTCCTTATCCATTATTCTACATTTTCCTGCAACAGCCACTCTGTTATATCACACACTGTAATTCCTTCATAGGTATATATCGGATGCTTTGTTCTTGCAATAATCATCTTGGGATAAGCATCCTTTATCTGCAGAAGTGGCGAGTACTCTCTTTTAAAAGTATCTTCATTTGTGATATTATCACTAACCTGAATATAGATTTTCTCGCTGCCACGCAGTGCAACAAAATCTATTTCTTTCTGGTACAACTTTCCTACATATACTTCATATCCTCTGTGAAGCAGCTCTATACAGACAATATTCTCATACACACGTCCATAATCCATATTTCGGTTTCCTAAAACGGCATACCGCATTCCAATATCGCACATATAGAACTTTTCCGATGTTTCTAAATACTTCTTTCCCCTTATATCATATCTCTTAATGTCATAAAACATAAACGCATTGCATAAATACTTCGCGTATTTTCCTATTGTTACGTGATTTGTCTGCACCTCGTTTTCAGACAGAATTTTACTTACTTTATTAGGAGAAGTTAAATTGCTTATGTTATCCATCAGAAATTCACTTAATTGTCTGAGCACCTGCGTATCCGGCAGACTATATTCTTGCACTAAATCTCTGTTTACAATAGTCTCATATACCTCTTTAATATATGTTGCTCTATCCAAATCAGAACTATAGACATATGAACCGGCCAGCCCGCCTTTTATGGTGTATTCCTCAAAAAGCCTGTCTTTATCATCCATATCGCCATAGTATTTACAGTACTCCTTAAAACTGAATGGATACACATGAATTTCAATATATCTGCCGGTAAATAACGTCGCTA
>CAMWMM010000094.1 GCA_947175285.1 uncultured Lachnospiraceae bacterium | reverse complement strand
CTCTTATGACGCGGTAATAGACAGAATCGCCCGTTCGGACTCATTTAGTAATCTGGAGATAAGAAATGCAGAATGATGATATAAAAAGAAAAGTAGAAATAATCAGAGCCAAAGTACTGGATACCTGCGATTTTGCAATTCTTTCGGACGAACAGTTAGAAGATGAAATATCCAAGTGCATTAACAGCGAATTTACAGAAAGTTATCTGTCCATAACGGAAAAGGCGGATATCGGCGACCAGGTATTCAGCCTGATTAGGGGACTCGGACTTTTAGATTCCATTATTCATGATGATACGATTACAGAAGTCATGATTAATGGTTATCGGGATATTTTCATTGAAAAAAACGGAAAAGTGACCAGACTGCAGGAAGAATTTGAAGATGAGAAGAAATTGGAAGACGTTATCCAGAAAATTGTCGGAATGGCGGGCAGGGAAGTCAATGAGGCAAACCCTATTGTAGATACCAGACTGGCGGACGGTTCGCGTGTGAATGTTGTTTTGCCGCCGATTTCTTTAAAAGGACCGATAGTAACTATTCGTAAGTTTTCCAAAGAACCGATGACAATTGAGAAGTTAATAAGCTATGGTTCTCTTACAAAGGACATTGCGGAAGTTTTGGAAATATTGGTCAGGGCAAAATACAACATTTTTATCTGCGGCGGTACGGGTTCCGGTAAAACAACATTTTTAAATGCTATTTCCAATTACATACCAAGGGACGAGCGTGTGATTACGATTGAAGATTCAGCGGAACTGCAGATTACTAATGTAGACAACCTTGTCAGCTTGGAAACAAGAAATGCCAATACGGCAGGTGTTGGCGCCATTACCATTAGGGATTTGATTAAATCGGCGCTTCGTATGCGCCCGGAGAGAATTGTTGTAGGAGAAGTCAGAGGGGCGGAAGCGCTTGATATGCTGCAGGCAATGAACACCGGGCATGACGGTTCGCTTTCAACAGGACATGCCAATTCTACAAAAGATATGTTAAGCCGTCTTGAAACGATGGTATTAACCGGAGCGGACGGACTTCCCTTAGAAGCGGTCAGACAGCAGATTGCTTCGGCAGTGGATATTATCATTCATCTTTCAAGACTTCGTGACAGAAGTAGAAAGACAATGGAAATTACGGAAGTGCTGGGATATGAAAACGGAGAGATAAAGTTAAATCCGCTGTATCAATTTGTAGAAGATGAAAACAGTACTGTAGAAAAAGTAAGCGGCAGTCTGGTAAGAACGGAAAATAAGCTTCAAAATACTATTAAACTGCAGATAGCAGGATATAAGGTGCAAATATAGGGGGCGCTATGAGTAAAAAGGAGAAGTACGAGGAATATAACGGACTCTTTCATAACGGAACGGATTATGACGTGTATCATATGAACAAAAAAGAGATGATACTGGGCGGACTTATTGGCGGAGCCGGAGGTGCAGCTGTCATTTTCATTTTTTTCGGACTTTGGATTTTAGCGCTTATATCTGTTCCGTTTTGCATGATAGCCGGTGTCTGGCTGTATCGTAAGATTCTTTTAGATAAGCGGAGAGCAAGACTGACGATTCAGTTTCGCGATATGCTGGAATCTGTCAGTTCTTCTTTGGGAAGCGGCAGAAATGTTAAGGATGCATTTACAGGCGCATATACCGATATGGAAGCGCAATTTGGGGAAACTGCTGAAATCGTAAAAGAACTTGCCATTATCAAAAGCGGTATGGCAAATAATATCAACATTGAAGTTCTTTTGCAGGATTTTGCGAAAAGAAGCCACAACGAAAATGTCCAAAACTTTGCCGATGTATTTTCTGTAGCGAACAGGCGCGGCGGCAATATCAGGCAGATTATATTTGAAACGAAAAACGTAATCAGTGAAAAAATTATGATAGAGCAGGATATTCAAACTGTTATCAGCGGAAAAAAGAACGAGTTAAATATTATGATGGTTCTTCCGCTTATCGTAGTCAATCAGATGAAATCTATGCAGGGGGATACAGCCTCTGCTGTTGCGTTTGGATTTTTGGTTAAACTGGTTGCTTTTGCTATGTTCGTGGCAGCGTATATTATCGGACGGAAAATGATGAAAATAGAAGTATAAAACAAAAGTAAATGATATTAGGAGAACACAGATGACAAATATCGTATTGAGTGTTACCGGAACAATACTTTCCCTTATCTGGTTAGTGATATGGATTACGGATAAGAAAAGATATCAGCAAATTATAGATGAAGTTGACGGAAACGAATATTTTATGAAAGAACTTTTCTTCGTAGGGTTCAGGATAATCAGTTTTCTGGATATCAATATCAGTTCGCCGTCTTTACAGAAAAAAACACGTAAACTAAGCGAGTTAGTAGGTATAAAAGATGCCAAAAAACTGGTGCTTACCGATTTGGCGGCACAGATTTCTTATACGCTTACCTTTGCACCGGTAGGTATTTTACTGACAGTCATTGTTGATGACCCGTTATGTTTGTTCCTTACATTCGTCGTGATTGCGTGTTTAGTTGTTTACGTGGAATATGATAAAAACGATAAGTTGGAAAAACGTCATGCGCAGATACTACGGGAATTTCCGCATGTCCTTTCCCAGATGGCTCTGCTTGTAAATGCAGGAATGCCGCTTAGAGAAGCGCTTGTTACAACATCAGGCAAAGATACCGGAGTGCTCTCAAGAGAGATGAAGACGCTCTCGGACGATATGGCAAACGGCATTCCGGAATATGAAGCGTTTAGCAGTTTTGCAGACAGATGCGGCGTGGACAGCGTTAGAAAATTTTCCAGTCTGATTACACAGAATGTAAAAAAAGGAAGCAGTGAACTGGCGGCGGCATTGATGGAATTATCCAATGAGGTATGGCGAAGCCGTGTCAGTTCAGTAAAAGAAGAGGGGGAGAAAGCTTCAACAAAGCTTCTAGTGCCGATTTTAATCATCTTTATCGGAATCATGTTTATGGTTATTGTCCCAATGTTCCACGATATCAGTGTGTAAATGATAATTTACATTCCATATGACGGAATGTTGATTATAAAAACTCAAATAAAACAAGCAAATGAGGAGGAAGAAACAAATGCTGAAATATGAAGTAATGGTAAGGAATAGTCTTTGGAGAGCAGGAGAAAATGTAAAAGTAGCCGTACATAAATTTTTTACGGATGAAGAAGGGGATACGAATATGATTTCCATTATCATCGTTCTGGTAATCGTAGTCGGACTTGCCGCTTTGTTCAGAGAAAAAATTGGCGAGTTGGTGACCCAAATGTGGGCAAAGATTACCAAGAGTGCAACCGATGCGACTCAAGATTGGAACTAATCCGATATGAGGAAACTTTTTCCGGTCATTCTGGTTCTTTGTATCGCGGGCGCCTGGATAGCCGTTATCTATCGGAATGTCAATATGCCTGCGGAATATGAAAAGATTCTGGCGGATGCTTATGATTCCTGTGAAAACGGTTTTTATCTGGAAGCACAGCAGTATCTTGAAGAAGCGAGGGCATTGCGGGGATTAGAAGATGATTACCGTATGGAAGCGCTGCAAAGAGATATTTATAGCGGTATGCAGAATGAGAATGACTATGAAAAACAACTGCGTTCCATGATTGCGAACTATCCGGAACAGGAAGAAAACTATGAGAAATTAATAAGCTACTATCGGAGTATACAGGATACGAAAGAGCTTTGCCGTTATTTGCCGGAATATAGAAACCTCTGGCCTGATAATGCTGTTATAAAACAGGCAGCGGAGGAACTGGATAAGCAGTACCGTTTACTTGATGTAGGCTATTATGATGTGTGTTATGCCACATCGTCCCTTGTAAGTATACAGGTAAATACGCCTGAAACAGCAGAGGGGGAAGAACTTATCAAAAGAAAGCTGGTAAATGCGAAAGGAAATGTGCTCTTCAGTGCAGGATATGCGCAGATGTCGGTTGCACAGGACGGGACAAGCTGTTTCGTATGTGACAATGACGGGAATTGGACCAGGGTAGATAGTGAAGGTAATCTTCTTGCAAAGAATCAGAAAATTGCGTTTGATTTCATTGGAAGACTTGCCGGCAATAATATTGCGACTGCGATTATTGACGGACAATATCGTTTTATTAATGAGAAAATGCAGATAGCCGAACCGGTATGGGAAGATGCGGGCACGTTTATAAACGGAATTAATGCGGTCAAAAAGGGCGGCGGATGGGCGTTTGTTACAACAGATAATTGGCGTGAAGTGACGGAATTTCCCTATCAGGATATTCCGAGAAATTCACAGGATGGCTGCGTAGCGGACGGGTTTAGTGTTGCAGCGGACGAAAAGGGTTACTATGTAGTAAATACACAGGATTTTCTTCAGGTTTCCGATCATGTCTATGAAGAAATGAAAGCTTTTGAAAGCAGTCAGCCGACAGCATATAGAAGCGGTGACAGTTGGGGATTTGTCGATAATCAGGGTGAAATATTTATAGAAGCATGTTATGAAGATGCAAAACCCTTTATCAATGGATATGCGGCGGTAAAACAAAACGGACTTTGGGGATATATCGATAAGAATAAAACGATAGTCGTTGAGCCGCAGTTTCAAGAAGCTTTAAATGTACTCGGCAGCGGATATGCATATGTCAAAACGGAATCGGGGTATTGGAGCTATATCATCATAGATAAACTTTACTACACGGACTGAGGATAAAATGTTATCAGAACTTTTATTAGGAATTGCAGTTGGAATCATAGAGATGCTTGTCATAATCAGCATCTGGATAAAATTTGATGTCTTTTCCATAAAAGAGGCAGAAAAAAGAGAATGGGCGCTTGTGATTGTGATGGGTATTTTAACTGTCGGTATGAATATGTTACTGCTCAGACAGCATGGCAGCGCCTGTTTTACTCTTAATATCCTGACAGTATATGTGATAATGTCGATGTTGGCAGGCATTGATTTCAAAAAGAAAATGATTCCCAACAGCATATTAGCAGTGGGATTTGTAATTCGGACAATATTGTTGTTATGGGAGTGGATTGCCTATCCTGATGATTTCAAACAGACTATTCTAAGTGCAGCGGCAGGATTTGCGTTCGGTTTGCTGTTTCTTTTGTTGTTATCTTTTATTACCAGACATGGAATCGGATATGGAGATGTAAAGCTGTTTGCATGGATTGGTTATTGTGTGGGATTGTTTGATACCTATTCCATTTTATTCTACAGTGCATTGGCTGCGGCGTCAGTAGGTATCTTCTTACTTCTTTTTAAGAAAGCGGGGAGAAAAAAGGAACTGCCGTTTGCGCCGTTTGTTTATATTGGATGTTATTTAGTTTTTTATATGCTGCTGTAATGAGCCGCGCGGTTAAAAACTGATTGGGAAAGAGCAGGGTTTAAGCATGATAAATAATATGCGTGAAAAAACAGATAGAGAAAGCGGAGTTGTTGTGGTAGAGGCAACTTTTGTAGTCGTAATTGCTATTTTAATTATTTTTTTTTCCGTGAATGTAAGCGTTGTCTATCATAACCGGCTGGTTGCGACGGCTGTGGCGAATGAAGCGGCAAGCGGTGTTGCGGAAGTTTACGGTTGTGTCGGGAAAGAACCTTTTTATGCTTATACCAATTCCGGATATTTTAAGGGAAGAAATATATACCGTTATCTGGATACGAATGGACTCAGATTAAAGATTAATACGTCAGCAGAGGAAAAAGGAAAGTGGTATGCAAGCTATCTCATATCGCATACGGAATTTAATCCGGCTGACAAAGCTAGGAAGATGAATTTTGATGATGTTGTGGTAGAGTGCGGAAAAAGCGGACATGGAATAAACGTACTGACAGTCACGATTCAGAGAGAATATCCGGTATTTATCATGAATCCGGTTTCTTTTTTTGGACTGGACCCGACATATACGGTGAAAGCGAAAGGAACGGCAGTCTGCTATGATGTCATTCATCAGATAAATGCGGTATCCTTTGCGCGGGAGATAAATCACAGACTGCTTCCGTCGAAAAGTATTGGGGAAACTATGGACGAGACTTTGGAGTTAATTAACAGAATCGTTACGGCAATGGACGGCTGAAAAAACGGAAGGATATGGAGGATTAGAGATGTTATCGTTTTTTATCAGAAATAAAAGAGGCGTAATAACGGTTATGCTTTCCATTGTATTGATTGCCGCCCTATCATTGAATTCTACTTTATTAGAAATAGCGCGTTATAGAAGTCTGGAAAGATTATATAAAGAAATTGAGGAAAATTCAGCATTTTCCGTTTTATCTCAATACGACAGGGAATTGTGGGAGAATTTTGGACTGCTTGCAATAGAAAGCGACACAGGTAAAGATGAATTTATGGGATACCTTCAGGCAAACCTGAACGGTCTGATGTCAAATACCAATGGAATTGACAGGCTGCTTAGTGTTTCGGAAGGTGACGTTACTTTTGACAAATTATATGACCTTGCACAGGAAGATGTGCTGAAGATGCAGATTAATGAATTTTGCGCATGTAGGGCGCCGGCGGAAGCGCTGAATATGATATTTAATATAGAAGAAACGCTGGAAGACAAGATAGAGGAACTTGGCAATAAATTAGGCGAGGCTGAAGCGTTTTTAGAAAAAGTTGACAGTATATCCGGTAAACTGAATTATGTTTTTGACACATTGGAAGCATTAGCTGATTTCCGGGATAAGTTTAAAGATTTACGGGATATGTATACAGAGTTTCAAAATAGCGTTGACAGTCTCAATGAGGCTATAAGCGCAAGGGAAGAATATAAAGATGGACTTGATAAAGTGAATAGTGGAGAATACACTGAAACACCGCCGCCATACACAGAAGAAGGATATCATCAGATGTGTTCAGCGGTTGAAGATTGCGCAAAACAGGTACAGACAGCTATTCCGCCTTTGATTTCGGCGTTAGAGGAATTCCATGAAAGTTACAAGACATTTAAGGATTCTTTTGACACGATGAAAGTGTCCGGTATTAAAGAAGATATGTCCGGAGGCGTTTCAGAGAATGTACAGCAGATGATGAGTGATATGGAGGAGTGCTATACCGATTCCGAGGAAAAATTTGGCGAGATTGAAAGTAAGATGAACAATTATGGACAAAGTGATGTGGATGAGTCCGAATTGGCGCTGAATACTCTTTCAGAACAGTTAAACGATGTGGACGGAGCAACCCTTGGAGAGGTTTCCGCGGTGGAACTCAGCAAATGGTCTGATATTGAAAATGCGGAAGCGTCAGCAGAGCAAACAATTACGGAAGCGGAACAAGAAGTGGCGAAGGAAGACGATAATGACGATGGTCTGATTAGTAAGGTTACAAGCATTCTGGATTCCATGAAAGCATTGGCGGATATCGATGGTTTAGACTATTTTTTCGGAGGAAATACAATATCAGATGTTACGGAACTGACATCTGTGAAAAATCCTTACGAGGACAGCGATTTGGCATTGGTGGAGGCACAGAAAGCTGCGGCGGCAGAGATTGCGGAATATACGAACTTTAATATGAATACGCTTAATCCAGATGATGATGCGAGTCAATATGCGGAACTTGAAAATGCCATGGCAAGCGTACAGGAAAGCGGGAAGACATTCCGTGAGGCGTGCGGCAATTTCACTGCAGGAGATATACGCCATATTATCAGCAGTTTGAAGAATATCACGGATACATTGATACAATTTATTGCGGATTTGACTAATTTGATATCTGTATTCATTAAAGTAGTTATGGGTAATTTATTAGAGCGAATCCTATACCAGAAGTTTAATCCTGCCATGTACTCAATCGGTATGTTCAGCAACTGGACGACTGATATGGAGGAAGATACCAGACTAAACGGCAGCAGTTTTCAGGATTATGAGGGCAGCAGTGATGTTTTTGTACGTGCAAATGCAGAATATGTTTTGGGCGGACATAAGGTGGAGCAGCTTAATAAAACACAGACTTTCATTGAAATGCTGATGATGAGGCTGCTATGTAATCTGCCGGCGATTCTTACGGATAAAGAACTAATGGATTTGGTCAAGGCGTTGTGCGAAATACCTGTTTTTGGCTGGATAATAGCAATTTTTATTGTCGTTGTATTAATTTTCTGTGAAGCCATATGTGATATGGTGCTCTTGTTAAAAGGAGACAGTGTCGAAATCATTAAAACAGAAAGATACCTTGATCTGGCTAATGTAGACCAGTGGGGTGAGAAAATTACGGATCTGATAAATAACGGCGCCGGCGGTGGCGATGATGAGGGATATGTTGATGGTTTGTCAAAATGGGATTATGAAGAACACCTGCTTTTCCTGCTTCTTATTTTCGTACCCGGAGACAAAATGTATGAGCGATGTGCGAATCTGATTCAGATGCAGATGCGCCAGAGTGAAGAGAATTTCCAACTTGAAGATATGTATACCTATCTCAGAGTGGAATCAAAGGCAGCTTATACGCCGCTTTTGCCGATTCCGGCTGTACCGGGACTTAACAGCGGAAAACTGGAAATTAACAATATTCACTATAGCGGATATTAATAAGAAACTGATTGAGGAATTTAGAGATGAGAGAGAAAACAGACGGCTATTTGACCGTAGAGGCAACACTGACATTAACAATGTTTCTGTTTTTTATGATGTTCATTGTGATGAATATGGGACAGATATATCGGGCGCAGAATTTTGTGACACATGGACTGCTTCAAAGCGGAAAAGCGTTGTCATTTAATAGTTTCAAGTATGAGGACCCGACTACGGGAGAAGTAATTGTTGATGCCGTGGAATCGGTTTTAAATATGATATCCTCATTCTGGGGCGCGGATTGGTTTGCCAACGATAACAAGGTGAAAGCATACTGGGTTATGGGAAACTATAACAGTGCCGTCAAAGAAATTTTTCCTGATTGTACGGCAGGCGCGGACACCGATGCAATACTAAAACAGTATGGTTTGGTAAACGGTGTGGATAGTATTAAGTTTGATACAAAGAAAGAGGGAAGTGACCTGGTAATAAGAGCAGAATATGATGTGCAGTTACCGTTTCGCTTTTTCGGATTTGACCATGTAACACTGCATCAGCAGGTAAAGTGTGGAATTTGGAGTACGGGAGATGATGATTAATGAAAACAGAAATGATAAATGACAGAAAGTATTTTACATACGATGTACAAAAGGCAGAAGCGCTCGATATGACGGCGGTTAAGATGATAGAACGAAACGAGATAGACGGTCTTTTACCTTTTAAGTATGTCAAACAGGGAGAAAGACAATATTTCCGTTATGAAGCCGAAATGGGAGAAACACTGGAAGAATGGTGTTTAAAGGCGCAGTACCGCAAAGATGTAATGCGACTGATAGAAAGCATCATCATTATAGGGGAAGAAACGGACGCCTATTTATTAGAAAAAAACAACATTGAGATAAATTCTCAATTTTTGCTTGTAAAAGACAATCAGTGCAAAGCAGCTTACATTCCAATTGCTGCTAGTATGCAGGGAAGCCTGCTGGATTTGGTCTACTTTATCGTTTCTAAGGTGAAATATGCACGGGATGAAGATTTTCATTATCTTTTTGACTTGCAGAATGCATTTGGAAGAAAAGATATCCGAAATATGGAAGATTTGAAAAAATGGCTCAGAATCGTGAGCGGTGAAGAATCAATGCCGGAAGATATCGAACCGGAAGCGCCCATGCAGACAGCGGCGAAAACGTATACGAAAGCGCCTGCGCAGGCATTTGAAAAAGCGCCTGAGGCGGAAGATGCCAGTGTGGAAGATGCGTCTGGCGGGAAATCTTCCGAGGATTCTTTGGAAAACATTTTCGGAAGCGCGGGATTAGGCGGAAAAGTGAAGAAAGAAAAAAAAGAGAAGAAAGAGAAAAAGCATATTTCATTTGCAATAGGCAGGAATAAAGAGAAAACGGAAAATGATATACTCTCGGAAATGATGCAGAGTGCGCCCACAAGACCGGAGGCTGCAGTACCGCCCAAAGAAATCATTAATGACCTGGATCGGGGGGATATGACAGTTATGGTAGATACTGCACATATCCCGGTGTTAAAAAAAGCGGGCGGTGGTATGGAATATCCCCTGATGCAAAATAGTTATACGATTGGTTCCGGTGCGCAGGCAGATATTGTAATACAGAATAATAAAGCCGTCAGCAGGAATCATGCACGGATTTTTAAGGAGGGTGACTATTGGTACATAGTTGATTCGGGCTCTACAAACGGAACTTGTGCAAGCGGGGAAAAACTACGCGCAATGGAGCCCTACAAGTTAGAGGACGGCACCGGGATACAGTTTGCGAATGAAAAATATATTTTTCAAATGGACTGACAAAATGGGATAGTGGGAAAGGAATGTGATAAAGCATGAAAATTAAAAAATTCTGTAAAAGTATAAAGCGGATGGCTGTCGCTATTTTCTGTATGAGTTTGTTTTTTACAGCTTCATTCCGGAATGTGTATGCAGAAGGCAAGGCGGTTATTTTACAGGCCATACTAAAAGAGGGAAATATCTGCCTTTTTCTTAACGGATTGGGAAACTATGAAACGGTAAGCGGACAGATAGGAAGAGAAGCGATAGAAATTGTCGATATGGATGCGCCGGTTTCCGGACACACCATTATTTTAGTTGATAATTCTCTTTCCGTAACAAAAGATAACTTTGCAAAGAGTAAAGAGATTATAGGGCAGTTTCTCGATAATAAAGCGGAAGATGAGAAAATCAGCCTTGCTGTTTATGGAACGGATATTCAATATCTTGTCGAGAATGAAACAGATGCTACAAAAATAAAAGAAGCGCTTGACAGTATCACAAACGAAGATAAGGATACCTATCTGACGGATGTGCTTTATGACGAACTGCAGAAACTGGAACAGAAAACGGAATATACACGCTTTATCGTCATAACAGATGGTGTGGATAATAAGGAAATCGGCTATACCAAAGAAGAACTATCCGCTTATTTGAAGAAAAATCCATACCCGGTTTACGCGCTTGGATGCAAATATAAAGACAATGACGAACAGCTAAAGAACCTTTTTGCCATATCAAGAGCGACGAATGCGGACTATTTCCTTCTTGATGATTACGAGGAATATGAAGAAATTGTACAGTCGCTTTGTGAGTCAATCACCTGTGTAGAGATAAAAGTGCCGGATGAATTAAGAGACGGCAGCACAAAAAATATATTGCTTACATTTGAGGGAGAGTACGGAACAATAGAGGTTTCCGATGAACTGTCTATGCCGTTTGGACTCAGGGAAGAAGTAGAAGAAGTGCAAGAGGAAGAAGAACCTGTTGCGGAAGAAGAGCCCGTTATCGAAGAAGAACCGGAAGAAGAACCTGTTATCGAGGAAACTCCCATACAGGAACCTGAAGTGATTGAGCCGCAGCCGGAGGAATCTTCGATAGATATGGTTTCGGTTTGCGCAGGCATTGTTATTGTAATAGCATTGGTTGTTCTTGTGATTGTCAATCTTCGTAAGAAAAAGGGAAAAGAAAAAAAGAAGCAGAGTGAAGTGATACCGAAGGTAGAAGATATAGGTACTATAATGATAGGAAGCGGGATAGAAGAAGAACCGGAAGATGAAGGCGCGACCGTATTTTTAGATGCCAGGGATCGTGCAGACGACATTATTGTTCTGCGGGACAGCAATGATTCCTCCAAGGTTTTCAGATATCCGATATCAGATAAAATTGTGATAGGAAGAAAGTATCAGGAAGGTGTAAATATTGTTTTGAATTATGAATCCACTGTTTCGGCAAAGCATTGTGAAATCTGTAAACGGGGCGACAGATTTTATGTAAAAGACTTGAATTCTTCTAATAAAACGTTCTTAAACGGACGGCAGATAGATGATTATGCAGAGTTTACATCAGGCGCTGCCCTGCAGATGGGGAATCTGAAAATGACAGTGGAGATTGAGAAAGCCAGATAAAGAATAGAAATTCCAAAGATAAAGGAGAAACTGAACCAATGAACGAAGAAACGACAAACATAACAGAGCAGGAAGCAGAGAATGTGCAGATGTCACAGCCCGTACAGGAAAGCGGACAGGAGGCATCAGATTCTCAAAATAAAAAGAAAAAGGCGCAGCCCTTTATTATTGCGGCAGCAGTGGCGCTCATCGCCATTATAGTGGGTATCTGTATCTACAATACCCCCGCGAACCGTGTCCAGAGAC
>CAMWMM010000093.1 GCA_947175285.1 uncultured Lachnospiraceae bacterium | reverse complement strand
TCTCTGCTATCCTCAATATATTCATATATCTTTAAATCCTGATAATCTATATCGTTAAAGTACCAGGTATATTTCTTACTCAAACAAAGCATCAATGCTATTTCCACGAGCAGAACAGGGCAAATCATAAAAAAACTCCGGCGGGATTTTGCGGCAATAGCAATGCACCCCATCATAAATGCCATTAAGAACAATCCGAAAAAAAATGCCTTGCAAAATTCCGGTATGGCATGAAAGGAATCTATATCATCCGATAAATAGCTGAGTCCCGCCGCATGAAAGCCATACATTTCCGTTGCTTCACTATGTAACACATTCCAAATGACAACGCCGAATAAACCGGTTGATATTCCTGCACCTGCAAGGAAATAGCGCAGCAAATGCCCACTTTTAAATAGTACCAATACCCCGATACCGATATAAACCGGAAGAAGATATTCATTGTATCTGCCGTATACGATTCCATCCAGTCTGCCAGACGCACTCATATAAATTGAGGAAACCATGACCTGTCCAAACATGGAAAGTAAAAGAAACAGAAAAAAACAGTCCGTCGTTTGAGATTTCCTGACAATATCTTTAAAAAGCGCATATGTCCGCTTCATGCAGTACCAAACTGCTGCATAGAACAATCCAAAAGATGCCATGCCCAGATAATAAAGTTTTCCTGTAAGGCTCATCAAAAATCTGAGGATGCCCTCCATTGATAGCAATTTCTTTAAACGTTCAACCTGTCCTGCATAATCGTTTACTGCCAAATGCGCAGCATCAGCAGCAGCATAAACATTCCCCGTGACCAGTTTTTTAATCCATATCCCACATCCTGTCCCAACCAGTAAGACAGCAATGCATGGAATCAAAAACTTACGATACTCCGGTATAAACCACAAGTATAAAAACAAAACAGCTATCCCGGCCAATACTGTAGCGACTGTCCGCATATGAACGAAATATAAATAAAGAAATGACAGCAATAATAACATTACGCGTATCATTTTCGGTTTTTCAAACAAAAGAACAAATTGATAACAGATGAGTACATACAGAAAAATAAGGAGCGATTCCACCATTGTCATCTGTATATAAAATCCCCATACCGGATAAAATACCGCTGTGCCTACAGCAAATACAGCATATGTCTCTTTTATATGCGTATCTTCACCGTATACAGCAGATGTACCATACAATCTTCTGAAAATTCCCCATAATAATCCGATACAGCTACCCTGCATCAACATATTCACCGTTACTGCCACCCGGTATGCCAAGACGCCGTCCCGGCATAATTTCAGGATTGGAGCCAATATCAAACTATAACCAAAGGAGTAATAAGAACCAATCGATGCCACTCCGGACCAATCATATCCGACCCATTCCGCCGCACTTGCCCAATACCCGAACTCATCCGGATAAAGTGAAAATCCGTATATCTTATGTATGCTGTATTGATAAATACAAAAAATAAGCACAGCAAACAACAGAAGATACTGGAAGAAGAAACATTTTCTTCTTCCAGCCTCCATGAGCTTATGCATCAAATTAGTATCTGATGATTGCATATGCGCCCTGACCGCCTGTTGTGTTAAAGGTTACGGTATTCGGATTGTCGTCAGTATCTTTCAAAATTGATACTGCTCCGCCGGGACGTACACATGCAACTGCAAATGTCTTGCCAGACTGTGCAAAAGATGCCGGAATACCGAAGCTAACACTAATCTCTGCCCCATCAGACGGAAGCAGACCGAATTTGCCTCCCGCCATTTTACCAAGCTCTACATTGACATAAGGACCTACAGATGCTCCTACTGACTGTGCTACGGAATTAAGAGCTGCTGCTGCAAGAGGACTCTTCTTAACATCCATGTTATAAATTCTTGCGTATGGTGTTTCTCCTGCTGTAAGACCATAACCGGCTGCAATTGTGTTAAGCGGTGTTGTAATTACAGAACCATTTACAACTGTTGCAAGATACACACCTCTCACAGTTGTTTTTACTCCTGCAACTGAGCTTGTAGTCGGAACTGCAGCAATGCTGCTTACTTCAGCGATCTCCTCAACTTGCTCCTCTGTGCTGCTAGACGATGAAGCTCCTGTTCCATCTGTTCCATGACTGCCGGTACCGGAAGCCTGTACACTTACAGCCGGTGCAATAACAAGTGTCATAGCCAATGCGCCAGCCATTACTTTTTGAATGAATTTTGCTTTCATTCTCATTCCTCCTCTTAAAATTTATTTGTGTCACAGGAATTTTAATATTCCTGTGTAACCACCTGTTGTAATTTTTCCATAAATTCATCTATGGATTGTAAATGCTATTATACATATCTTTTGATGCTTTAATTGCTATTTACAATATACTTTTGTTATATATAATATGCTATTATGAATATATTTTCAAGTACTTTTTTCAAAACATACAAGATATAGACATACGGATAATTAATGAACCACAATAATGTTTGTGAATGAAGCTTTCGTGAATGGACATTCTATTACGATACTGATAAAGAGGAGAGTGATTATTCCATGTCAGAAAAAACTTTAGAAATGTACTTAAGGGAGCTTCGTAAATTCTGCAATTATTCACAGGAATTTGTCGCTTCACAGCTAAATATCACAAGACAGACCTATTCGCACTATGAAACGGGACGTATTACGCCGCCTTTAAATTCCTTATATAATTTGGCAAAACTATATAATGTGCCTCTGGAGAATTTTCTGGAATTTTCAATTAACTATAGTATCAATAACAGTCATAAAATAAGTAAGAATCAAACAGCAGAGTCTATGGAAAATAAATTAATCGATGATGATTTAAATGAATTTCTGCAGCATATTAGTACGCCCGAAAACAATAAGAAATATAAGTCCTTGAAGCGGCAGGAAAAACTTTTTCTTTATTATTTCCAGCTTTTAGATGACAGAGACCAGGCTGATATCCTTGATTTTATGAAAATAAAATGCCATAATCGAAAAGTAGACCAGAAAAACACATAAGGCACAGCCGGTTGGGCTGTGCCTTCGTTTATCCTATAGAAAATTGCTTGTAATTAAGCATAAGTCAATTTTTTATTTCTCCGCCTTATTTACCTTCGTCCGGAACAAATACCAGAAAGCGCCTGCCAGACAGATGGAGGAATATGTTCCGCAGATAATACCTGCGATTAGAGGCAGCGCAAATTCCCTAATAGAAGAAACACCGAATACCTCTAACGCCGCTACCATAAAGAACGTCGTTAAAGAAGTGAAAACACTCCTTGACAATGTCTGGGAAATACTTCTGTTTACAACTTCCTCTAAATCGTCTTTTCTCCCCATTTCTCTCATATTTTCACGAATACGGTCAAAAATAACGATTGTCGCATTAATAGAATAACCGACAATGGTCAGCATACATGCAATAAATGTATTACCGACAGACACTCTCGCCACCGCATAGAAAGTGAGAACAACCAGAACATCGTGCAAAAGTGCCATAACCGCGCTGGCGCCAAAACGGATATCTTTAAAACGGAGCCAGATATAAATCAACATACAGATAGTAGCCAGTATAATGGCAATCACCGCATCCGATTTCATCTCCGAACTTACTGTTGCACTGATTGTTTCCGCCGTAATGGAACTTTCCTCTACGCCGAAATTCGATACCATGACATCCGCAAATGTTTCTCTCTCTGCTACATCAAGCGTCCTTGTCTTAATAATAATCTGATTGGAGCCTGCTACTTTTGTCGTCTGTACATTACCGTCATTTGTGATATTCTCAATTAACGGCACTACCTCGGCGTCAATTTCTTCTATTGTCATATCTCTCGGCATCGTTACCGTTGTAGAAGTACCGCCTACAAATTCCAGACTGTAATTTAGCGGCGAATTTCCTGTGCCCTGATTAATACCCATAACAACGAAGCCAATCACTATCACTGCCGCAGAAATTGCAAAAAACAGTTTCTTTTTGGCTAATACCGACAGCGTCTTTCTTTCTTTTGCCACACCAAATGCTTTTACAGACTGCACACCGGCTGCAAATAATACATTCAGAAGGAACTTTGTAACGACAAGCGCCGTAAACATGGATAAAACGATACCAAGCATCAGCGTTTGCGCAAATCCTTTAATACTTCCTGTTCCTCTTAATAATAATACTATTGCGGCTATAAACGTTGTCACGTTTCCGTCAAAAATAGCGGAAAACGCTTTGGAAAAACCTATCTTAACAGCCGATTGAACTGTCTTACCTGTAGCAAGTTCCTCTCTGATACGGGCGAAAATAATAACATTAGCATCTACCGCCATACCGATTGAGAGGATAATACCCGCAATACCCGGCAGTGTCAGTGTAATTTCAAATGCATACAGCAAAATCACCATCAGTTCCGTATATAAGCAAAGGGCAAAGCTTGCCGCGGCACCCGGCACATAATAAACGGCAATCATAAAAATTACAACAAGCGCAAAACCAACCGCCGCTGCGAGTAAACTTGTTCTGATAGCATCGGAACCAAGCTGCGCACCTACAACATTGGAGCGAAGTTCCTCTAACTCTAATTTCAGACCGCCGATACGAATGGTAGAGGCAAGCTTCTCCGCTTCCTCAAAGCTGCTTTGTCCGGTTATTACCGCGCTGCCGTCTGTAATAACTGCCTGTACATTCGGTGCGCTGACAATCTCACCGTCATAATAAATCGCAATGGACTCTCCTGCGTTATATGCTTTCTCCGTAGCCTTTGCAAATGCTTCGGTACCTGTATCCGTCAGCGTAAGCTGTACAACATATTCTATATTGTTTAAAAGCTGGTCTTTCTGTGAACCCGCCTGTGCGCCTGCAATATCCGTACCCGTTAATATAACGGAACCGTCAGCCATCAGTTCGTCTATTGTCTTGTTTAACTGACGTACTATGGTGTAATTGCCATCCGCATCTACGCCATAATTCTCTACATAATTCAAATTTCCCTCACTATCCGTCTGGGCAATAAAGTACAGTGTTCCCGGCTGTCCTAACTCCGCTAAAATCGCGTTTGCATCGGTAACGCCCGGAATTTCAATATTGATTCTGTCACTGCCCTCCTGATAAACCTGTGCTTCCGTGCTGTAATTTTCCACACGCTGCTGTAATTTGTATATGGTATCGCTCATATCCTCCTTGTCCGGTTCCTCATCTCCGACAACCTGATAAGTGATACTAACACCGCCGGCAAGATCAAGCCCCAATTTAATACTGGAGGCAGAACCTGACTTGTCCGCACCAACGCCGAAAGCTGCGACATATCCCAAGCCAACAAGCACCAGTACAAAAACAATCAGACTAATAACAGCTCTACTTTTTTTCATTTTCTCTCTCTTCCTTTCTAAGCTAATGCTGCTTTTATCATAATTGCACATTCAATGCGTTTTCTCTGCAACTGACAGCCAAGGTCATACACATCATGGATATTTCCATGAAACTGATAAGAATTAGCAGCACAGCCGCCGCTGCAATAAAATTTTGCAAAGCAGTTTTTACATTTTTCTTTCGTATATACATTACAGTTTTTAAAGGTATCTCTAATATCCGTACGGGTAATTCCCTCATCGACGTTACCCATCAGAAATTCTTCATTACCTACAAACTGATGACACGGATAAAAATCTCCCCATGGCGTAACCGCAAGATACTCATTTCCGGAGCCGCACCCTGAAAGTCTTTTTGCCACACATGGCCCGCCTTCTAAATCTATCATAAAATGGAAAAATTGAAAAGCTTTT
This sequence comes from uncultured Lachnospiraceae bacterium, assembly GCA_947175285.1. Next base: position 6,614 of record CAMWMM010000093.1, on the reverse strand, counting down.
CCTTCTTTCTTTCTTTTTATATATTCCAGAGCAAGCTTATCATATTCCGCAAGCAGCGCCGGAATATCTTCCTCTCTGAGCGCATAATCCTCGCTTTCTCCTGCAACAACCGGCTCAACGGAAATCTGCTTGAATCCAAGGTCTGCAAGCTGTTTGACATCCTCTGCAAAATCCTTATTATAGCGGGTAAAAGTCCCCCGCACATAATAGTTCATCTGATTTCTGCTCTCTGCGGTTTTCTGAAACTTCGGAACGATTTCATCATAACTTCCCTGACCGCCCCGATGCGGACGCATTTTGTCATTAACTTCCTTTCGTCCGTCTATACTCAGTACAATATTGCCCATTTCCCGATTCGCAAATTCCAAAATATCATCATTTAACAAAATGCCGTTTGTTGTCAGAGTAAAACGAAACTTTTTATGATGCTCTTTTTCAATGCTTCTTCCGTATTCGACTAATTGTTTTACGACATCCCAGTTTAAAAGCGGTTCCCCGCCGAAAAAATCCACTTCCAGATTCACTCTGTTCCCGGAATTAGCAACTAAAAAATCCAGCGCCTTTTTGCCGACTTCAAAGCTCATAAGCGCCCGTCTTCCATGATATTCCCCTTCCTCTGCAAAACAATATTTACAGGCAAGGTTACAGTCATGGGCAATATGCAGACACAAAGCTTTTACAACCGTTTCGCGGTTTGAAAAATCCGCAATATAGTTTTCATAAATATCCTCGGTAAAAAGCATGCCGGCATCCTTTAATTCCAGAATCTCATCAAGCGCTTCTTCCAACAGTTTTTCCGTGACATCCTGATTTGCCGGAATATCTCCGCTTTCATGCAGCCGAATAATATGAGACAGCATGTCCTCACGCTTCGTTTCACCATCTGCCAGCATTTTTTCCACAACAGGTATCATATCATAAACAATATCATCCACGACATGGACGCTGCCGCTGTTCACATCCAGTACGATATTGTAGCCATTATTTTTATATTGATGTATCAAACAACTTCTTCCTTTCCTAATTCCATCCCTATTTTGCGCCGTCCGCCGGACACACTATAATAAGCAGCGACTCACATCGCTGCTTACAAAACGTTCCGTTTCTACTCAGCTCGCAAGAATCAGTTATGATTCTTGCACAGATGTGGCTGCCTCTGCAGACACTTCTGAAACACGTTTATTATTTGACCTGTTCGCAGCTCTGGTTGCCAACTGTACAAGAAGTCTTGCAAGCTGACTGGCAGGATGTCTGGCACTCACCGCAGCCGCCTTTTTTCATGGATTCCTTTAAATCTCTTGTTGTTAATGTTTTAATATGTTTCATCTTATTAATCCTCCATCCTTGCTGTAATCTATATTCTTTTCGCTTTCATAACTTGAATCAGTATACCACATATCTTTCTATATGAAAAGTATTTTTTTCAGCTCAGCATTCCGCCTAACATCCCGCTGCCTCCGCAAAGGAGAAAGACCGTAACCAGATTGCCCATATCATCCCCCATTCCTTTGTTGACAGCAAGTGACACCGCCGTCAGAATCAGGAAATAAGTACATCCCATTGCCAGTCCCCATATAAATTTTTTCTCTCCCGCTCTCTTCCCGGCAATAAATCCGGCAAGAAAAGTAACCACTATGTAAATCAAAATAATACAGACAGATACTACTTTTTCCGACAGCCCAAAACGATACAGCATAAGCGCCAAAAGCAGTAAAAGTCCTGCCGTTACAAGATAAGCAGCCAACATGCATTTTAAAACGAAAATCAGTTTTTTGCTGTCTATCATTTTTTTCTCCATAAAACGCTCTCCCTTCCATTTTCATATAATTCTTAAAAATATACTAAATATATATTCCGCACACAGGAAAAACTTGACACAATATTCGCTATCATGTATAGTATAATCATTTCAATACTATTAACTAAAGGAGAGTGAATTTTTCATTGGATACCACAGGTGTCATACAACTTATTGCATTATTTGTTCTTGTTTTATTATCAGCATTCTTTTCTTCGGCTGAGACTGCCTTTACAACGGTAAATCAGGTGCGTCTGCGCACACTGGCACAGGAGGAGTCCAAACGTGCCGTCCGGGTTCTTTCCATCCTTGAACAATACAGTAAAATGCTAAGCACTATTCTGATTGGCAACAATATTGTGAATATCAGCGCTTCTTCCGTTGCAACGACATTGGCTATCAGAATATGGGGCAGCTATGCGGTCGGCATTGTCACAGGCATACTGACGCTTACTATCCTGATTTTCGGAGAAATAATCCCCAAAACATGGGCTATGTGCAATGCGGAATCTATTTCCCTGTTCTATGGCGGCATTATCCGTTCCCTGATGACGATACTTACCCCTGTTATTTTTATTATAGACAAATTATCTCTCGGCATATTGCGCCTGCTGCATATTAATTCCAACGGCAAAGATACCAGTATTTCGGAAAATGAACTAAAAACTTACGTGGATGTGAGCCATGAGGGCGGCGCGATTGAGTCTGAAGAGCGGGAAATGATTTATAACGTTTTCGATTTCGGAGATGCTGTCGCAAAGGATATTATGGTTCCAAGAATCCATATGACAAGCCTTCCTCTTACTTCTACTTATAAAGAAGTATTATCCACATTCCGCGCCTCCATGTTTACACGGATTCCTATATACGAGGATGACCCCGACAACATTATCGGAATCATTAATATTAAGGATTTCATTCTGGTAAAGGACTCCGAAAAGTTTCAACTCAAAAAAATACTGCGGAATGCCTACTATACATATGAATATAAGAAAATCGCCGACCTGATGATGGAAATGAGGGAAAAGTCCCATAATATTACTTTCGTTCTCAGTGAATACGGCGCAACCGTCGGTATGATTACTATGGAAGATTTAATTGAGGAGATTGTCGGTGAAATCCGGGATGAATATGATGAGGATGAAGAAGAACTCATTGTAGAAACCGAACCCGGAACGTTTCTTGTAGAAGCGGGCATGAAACTGGATGATATTAACGATGCGCTGGACACAGATTTAAGTTCCGAAGACTTTGATTCTATCGGCGGTCTGATGATTGAACAATTGGAAAGGCTTCCGGAAGATAAGGAATCCATCACTCTGGAAAACGGTATCCTGATGCAGGCACAGGGCATATCAAAAAACCGCATTTTGAAAGTATTGATTACGCTTCCTCCGGAAGGGCACAAAGACGCGGAAGAAATTATTCCGGAAACTTTGTCATCTTAACGCCCTAGTTCCAATACCATAAGGTAATCCTCTTCGCGTACCTTGATGACCTGAAATCCCAAATCGCGATACATCCGGTACGCGTAATTATCTTTATGGACACTGAGGGAAACTTTTTCATACCCCTGTATCTTTAACACCGTTATCATGTCTTTCATCAGTTTCGTTCCGATACCCTGTCTGCGGAAATCCTTTTTCACGGAAATGGCAAACTCCGGTACGTCGTTTCCGATATTCCCATATCCTTTCACATCGCCTGCCAGTATTCTCGTCCAGACTGCGCCGATTAACTCATTATCATACTCTGCGACAAGACAAAGATCATCCATTCCGCCGAATTCCTGAATATAAATTGCAAGCTCCGGCTGTCTGACAATCTCTTTAGGAGGCATTTTTTCGCCATGCGCAATATAAATTGCATCATATAGAAAATCTTCCAGGAACGGATATTCTTCCTGTTTAATCGGCCGAACTGCCACCTGCTCTAAACTGACAATCCGCTTGTCCTCTTTTAAAAACTGCCGAATGACCTTATATAAATGATGCGTGTCAAATGGTTTGGGAAGATGCGCATTCATACCACTTTCTAAAGCCTTTTTCTTGTCTTTCTCAAAAGAATTGGCTGATACGGCAATAATCGGTATACCTGCTAAATTGCTGTCTTCCATTGCCCGAATGGCTTTCGCTGCGTGATATCCGTCCATAATCGGCATCTGAATATCCATAAGAATCAAATCGTACTCACCGGGTTTTGACTGCCTTATTTTTTCTACCGCAATACTTCCATCATCAGCAGTATCTACAAGGAATCCTGCATCTTTCAATACCTCATTTTCAATTTCCCGGTTAATTTCCTTATCGTCTACAATCAGAATCTTTTTAGGCCGCGAAAAACAAACAGGTTCATCGCCAAACTCAGCAATATTGGTGGACATTTCCCACATATAAAGCGGAAGTGTTACAATAAATTTGCTTCCCTTGCCGACAACACTGGACACACCTATCGTTCCGCCAATCATCTCCACCAGTCTTCTGGCAATCGTCAAACCAAGCCCCGTACCATGGACGCCGCTGAAGGTCGTATTTTTTTCACGTTCAAAAGGCTCAAAAATACACTCCAGAAATTCTTCGCCAATACCAATCCCGTTGTCTTCTACAATAAACTGATATGTCACATGACTATTTTGCTCACTTTCTTTCTGCGCTTCCATTACGGTAAGTGTAACCCATCCGCCGTCCTTCGTATACTTAATCGCATTATCCACAAGGTATGTAAGAATCTGGGCGAGTTTAATCCTGTCCGTGGATACCATATCATGTTTCAAGTTCGTAATATCCAAAGAAAGGGCAATATTCTTTGCCGCTGCCTTGGAAATCATATTCATCTGCACCTGATGCGCAATATCCATCAGGCTGCATTTTGTCTCTTCCACATGCACATCTTCCGATTCCAGTCTGGATATCTCCAGTACATCATTCAAGAGCTGCAGCATCTGGTCGCTTGCCTCAGAAATCATATCCAGATATCCGGTCACTTTTCCCTCTTCCAGGATATGCTTCTTACACAAATCCGTAAACCCGACAATCGCATTCATAGGGGTTCTGATATCATGAGACATATTAGACAAAAACAGGTTCTTAGCTTTATTGGCCAATGTAGCTGCGTTCAAAGCCTCCGCCAGTATCCGCTTCTGCTGCATCTCCTGTATAATCTCATCATCTATATTGCGGTATCCCATAACAATCTGGGAAACATGCTCCTCACTTCCCACATTGAGAACGTGAAGCTGTATATAAGTCACTTTACCATCTCTATATATCCGGTAACTGAGATGAAATGTCTTATTCTCGGATAGCTTCTGACGAATAAAATCAGGATTTGAAATATCTTTCACCAATTCTCTGTCATCCGGATAGACCCATTCTTTAATATAATCCGCATCAAAACCCGTAAATTCACGCATAATATGTTCTGACGGAAAAGTTTTAGCAAAGCGGGAACTGACACGGTATGCTTTTACCCAGTTTTTGTCCAAATCCGCATAAAAAATAGATTCGTAATCAACGCTGAGGCCCTCTATGACTTCGAGTCGTCTTAGCTGCTCCTGAATAAGTTTCTCTTTTTCGTTTTTTCTTTGTCTATGCTTTTCCGTAGCGTCTCCTACAAACACATAGAAAATATCTCCAAAGTATTCATTATGTACAAAATGCCCATAATCCTCAATCCAGCGGATTTTGCCGTCCTTTCGGATAATACGGTACTCCACATAATCCATATCGTATTGGTCTTTCTCAATCTGCTCTTTGATGCTTAGTTCTATTTCCTCTAAATCATCAGGATGCACAATCCCGCGAAAAGAATTGCCGGTCAGTTCCCTAAACTCTTCTATCGTGTCACAGGCAAATATCCGAAGCATTGCCTTATTGGCATAAATAAGCTCTTCCGCCTCATCTGCACGATAGATGAAAAAACCGCCCGGCATCTCATCCATAAAATGCGAATCTTTAAATATATCCTGGTCTATTTTCGGTTGATTTTTCAAATGCATTTCCTCCGGTTGTTAAACAAAAAAACAGTAATCATACTTTTGGGCTTCACCGTATCTTTACGTTTTTAGTATAACATGGAAATAGGAGAATGAGCAATTATTTTCCGAATTTAATTACCACTCAAGCACTACTTTGAATAAATCTCCGTCTGTTTCTATGCTGAATTTACCTCCCTGCAATTCTGTAAGATTTTTTGCAATCGCAAGACCAAGACCGCTTCCCTCCGTATTTCTGGAGACATCTCCCCGCACAAATCTCTCACTTAAATCCTGAGGATTTCCGATAATTTCCTGTGCGGAAGTATTCTTCAATTCAATATGAATACCGTCTCTGCGATTTCTTTCTCCCTCTTTTCTATACGCCACCACAAATACTCTGGTATCCGGCTGGGCATACTTTATGATATTAGTATACAGATTTTCAAAAATCCGGTAAGTTTTCTGGCTGTCTAAATCCAATATGACTTTCTCCTCCGGCATGGTAAAACGTATATGCAGACCTGCCTGCTTCATTTTATCCTCATGCTCTAAGTATACCTGACGTATCAGATTACAGATGTCTACCGGAACCGGCTCTAAATTCACATTCCCGCTGCTTGTTTTGCTGACTTCAAATAAATCTTCAATTAATATTTTCAAACGCAGGGATTTCCGCTCCAATGTTTCCAAATATTCCTTCCGCTGCTCTTCCGTAATATTTTCTTCTTTCAGCAGTTCCGTATACGTGATAATTGCCGTAAGCGGTGTTTTCAAATCGTGGGAAACATTCGTAATCAGCTCCGTTTTCATTCTCTGGCTTTTTACTTCTTCCTCCACTGC
>CAMWMM010000092.1 GCA_947175285.1 uncultured Lachnospiraceae bacterium | reverse complement strand
ATGGCAAGATAAGTACAGATATCATTATGGGAGATTTTATAGTATTTTCAAATAAAGTATTTCATATGAAATGCGTAAACAAGTATCTTAAACAGATAATAACTTATTTGTATACAACAATACCTCAGAATATGCCAATTATATTTATGCTGGATAAGGAAGATGGAAAATTCAGAATCAGCAATAAAAAGATAGTGGCCTATTCAGCGCCTGACGGGGATCATTGGAGCCTGCTGGATAATGGGCTTGGAATGACAATATTAGCTGATTTGCCGCTGCATATATCCGCTGAGGAGAGAAAAATATTATATAATATCTGCATGTTATATTATAAGGATGTTTTATGGGCTGCTAAAAGAAATTATACAGTGGAGACTTTAAGAAAACTGAAGAAAATGTATTCAGAACTGTATTTCTACTATCTTTCGGAAGATGCCAGAAACGAATACTTAGCTTTTGTGAAACAAATGCAGCTTTTTTGGGGGATAGATGTAAAAAATGATTGCGCAGGAGGAGAAGAGAGTGTTTGCACGGAAAGACCGGGAGGAAATTGAATGGGTGAACTGTTGGTGGTCTGATGCAAATCAGGAAACAGAAAGAATTTTGCTGATTGGGGATTCCGTGACAAGAGGGATCAGAGGCAGTTTGGAATATTATATGTTCGGCCAGTATGCTGTTGATTTGTTTGCGGCTTCCTTTTCGCTAAGCGACCCTCTTTTTTGGAAACATTTAAGTTGTTTTATGGAATCGTTGGATTATACATACAAATGTATCATTGTTCAATACGGAGTGCAGCATGACAGATACAGAAAATGTTCTGTTTCGGCAGAGGAAAGGCGGTGTTTCAAAACGCAGTATATTCGGCTGTTGGAATTATTAATACAGCTGTGTCCGACAGTCTTTCTGATGACAGGAAATTCTAATGCAGATAAGAATCAACCGGATAAAATAGATGAGGAATTTGAACCGGAAATTGTGTGCAGAAATAGTATTATTAAAGAAGTAGGAGGGCTGTTTCATTGTGATTTATTTGATTTTTATTTGCTAGTACATAATAGTGATTATAAGTTTGTGGACAATATTCATTTGGATAAAAATTCATATATGCTCACTGCCAATTATCTAGCAAAATTTTTGATACGCCGCAAGGTTATTGAGCTGAAATATGATGACATTAGGAAACAGGTCATCGGTTTGATTGGAAAAAGCAAAAAGGTCGTTATTTACGGTGCAGGAAAGAAAGCGGAAGATTTATATTGGATGATTTTATTTGTGTGTGGAGAAGAATATACCATTGATTTTGTACAAACCATTGTAGAAAAAGAGATAAGCTGCTGCGGCTGCAAGGTGTTATGTATTGATGATGTACCTGTAAAGAGCAGACAAGAAGTTGTTTTAATTATTTCATCACCGGTTAATTTTTGTACTATGGAATCGAAGGCGATTGCTCTTGGGTTTAAAAATATCAGAAGATATGAGGACTTTATAAGGGTAACAGAGGTGGCTGATAAAGAAAGGAAATTTGTATGAAGAAGGGAATTATTGCTATTTTATCATCATTAACAGGGGGGATTGTTGGAGCACTTGCTGCAACTATAAAAGCTTCAAATAAATCAAAAATGTATCTGGGCTATGCGGATAAACACCTTGCGTTGTTTTATATGATGGACAATTGGGTAAGAGTAAAACAAGAGAATAAATCAATAGCAGATTATCTTGAAAAAGAAGGTTTCAAGGAAATTGCAATTTATGGAATGAGCCGTGTGGGGGATACCCTGCTCTATGAACTGCAAGGATCTGATATAACTGTAAAATACGGAATAGATAAAAATGCAGGCAATATATATACAGATATTAATGTTCTGACACTGGAAGATGATTTGGAAGCTGTAGATGCAGTTATTGTGACTGCAATTACCTTTTTTAATGAAATTAATGAGCAGCTGTCAAAAAAGATGGACTGTCCTATTTTGTCTTTAGAGAACATTTTAGATGGGCTGCAGGACTCTTAAATGGGGATTGTTTTATGAAAAAAAAAGTAAGCATTTGTGTTCCGTGCTATAATGGGGCGGACTATTTGGAGCGTTTTTTTTCGTCCATACTAAACCAGACATATTCAAAGTTACAAATTATTTTTATAAATGATGGTTCGAATGATGGGACAAAGCAGACTGCCTTAAGAAAACAGAAGGAATTTGTAAAAAAGGGCATGGAATTTCTATATCTATATCAGGAACACCATGGTCAGGCGTCTGCGATAAATACTGGACTGCCATATGTTGACGGGGAATATTTTATGTGGATTGATTGTGATGACTTTTTGGAAATGGATCATGTGGAAAAAAAGGTCAGGTATCTGGAAGAAAATAGCAATGTAGATGTTGTGATGTGCAGGGGAAATATTTTTAATGAGTGTGATTTGCTGCATTCTATAGGTACATTGGGAGAACAGGAATCAGTAGGAACATTGTTTGAGGATATTTTGTTTTCTTATAGAGCATGTTCATGCGGGTTATATATGATTCGAACGCAGGCCTTGTTTCGGGCAATTCCTCAAAAAAGAATTTATGATTCTCAAGCAGGGCAGAATATGCAGCTTCTGTTACCAGTAACAATAAGAAATCGTAACGGTTATATCTCAGATAAATTATATAACTATGTCGTCCATAAAAGCAGCCACAGCCATTCAATGAAAGGTGGAATTCAATGGAAGCAGCGTATGGATTATTTGGAAGATGTGAAAAGGCATATGCTGTATGAGATCCCAATGAAAGATACTTATAGAGAGCACTTATTGAGCATTTTAGATGTCCAAATGACGGATATGAGAATCAGACAAATTGACGAACAAATTGAACATCAGAATGAACTATATGTAAAAAAGGTATGTGAACAATATATAAAATGTGCAAAGATACATCAAAAGATAAGTGGAAGAAAAGTATATTTTTGGGGTGCCTGTGAGTTGACAAGTAAGCTCATTAAACTGCTGGAAACATACACGGATATTAAGACAGAAGGAATTATAGAAAGCGATCTGGAAAAAGCGGGAAAATTATGGAATGGACTAGACATAATAAGCCGGGAAGAAATTAACAAAGAGAAGATGTATCTTATCATTCCACTAAACTATCATCAGGAGTTGTCGGATTTCCTTCAAAGTAAAGAATTTGAGAAAGAGAAAGATTATTTTTATCCCCAGTATGAGATACGAAGAGCAGTAAAGGATTGGAAAAATGACAGTATATAATAAGAAAACGGAATGCTGCGGCTGTAGGGCGTGTGAGCAGAGTTGTCCTGTAGGTTCTATTCAAATGATATCCGACGAGGAAGGTTTTATCTATCCGGTTATTGATGAGAGGACATGCATCAACTGTGGAATCTGTCATCAAATATGTGATGGCTTGGATACTAGAAAGCAAGATAATGCACATCAATCAAAGTTAAAGACATATGCCGTAAAGAATAAAGATAATCAGATACGCAAAGTAAGTTCTTCGGGAGGCGTTTTTTACGAACTTGCAAGAGAGATCATATCCAGAAAAGGCGTGGTATTTGGAGCCATTTTTGATGAAGAGTTTAAAGTGTTTCATACCGGAACAAGTGTATGTGACACATTGAATGCAATGTGCCAAAGCAAATACGTACAAAGCGATACAAGAGAGACCTATAGAGAAGTACAGGATTTATTGGAAAAGGGAAAGTGGATTCTGTACAGTGGGACGCCATGCCAGATAGCAGGGTTGAAAAGTTTTTTAAAAGAAGAATATGAAAAATTGATATGTGTATCCGTAATCTGTCATGGAGTGCCGTCTCCCGTTGTATGGAGTAAGTATTTGGCAATGAAACAGGAGACGCGTGCGATGGAAAAATTGGAAGGCATAGAATTTAGGAACAAGGCAAATGGCTGGAAAGATTTTCTGTTAACAATGACTTTTGCGTCGGGTCATTTGGAACAGACACTATTTCATGAGGACTTATATATGCAGGGATTTCTACAAAACCTTTATTTGCGGCCTTCCTGTCATGCATGTAGAGTAAAAGGGAACAATCAGAATACAGATATTATTCTGGGAGATTATTGGGGGATTGAGGCATATCATAGTGAGTTTCATGACAATCAGGGCGTATCTGCGGTGATAATTCATTCAAATAAGGGAGTAGAGCTCTGGCATGCAGTCAAAGATAGATTTAACGTGATAGATACAGAATATGATTTCATAAAGGCGGGAAATTCAACGCTTATCGAGAGTGTTCCAGAGAATTCCGGCAGGAATAAATTTTTTTATGAAATGACTACAGGAAAATCGATAAAAGATTGTATAGCAGATAATCTAAAAAAACCTATTGATGATAAGGAAACTTACTGGTATAAATATCCAACCCTACTGAAGTATTTAAACAATAAATTACAAGGCTATGAAGTAAGTCAATTTTTCCTGAAAATGAACTGGAAAAAGATTGCTTTATATGCAATCAATGATTTGACAGAATTACTTTATCTGGACTTGGCAAAGGGCGAACAAGACATAAAAATTGCCTGCATCTGCGATAAATATTATGAAGCATTTGCAAATGGCTATAAGGGGAATCCGGTAATCGGAATAGATGAATTAGTTAGGCGCTACAAGCATGGAGAAATCGACTGTATTGTTATTGGAAGTGTGATACACGAAAACAGCATTATAAGAGAGCTTATGCTGAAAGGCTGCGATATGGAACGGATTCTTTCAATCAACAGTGTAATTTATGGGTGCGGGAGTTAATATGAAAAAGATAGGAATTTTAACTTTTCACTTTGCAGATAATTATGGCGCAGTATTGCAGTGTTATGCATTGCGTCGAGTGATCAACGGGATAACCAGATGCCGAGCGGAAGTCATTAATTATGTCCCGGCGTCATTTCGGTATGTTAAGACATGGACAAATGAATATGAAGAAAGTTTGTTTCAGGAAAAAAGAAAAAATTTTGTAAAGTTTTTATCAGAGCATTGTGGGATTCAAAAACCGATGATACACACGATATCAGAAGCTGGACCATATGATTATTACGTTGTGGGAAGCGACCAGGTATGGAGTACGGGCATGCAGGAATATTTTCTACCTGAAATAGCAGAAAAAAATTATTGTATATCCTATGCTGCCAGTATAGGTGTGGGAATGGATAATCCAAGGTTAAAGAAATCGGTTTTACAGCAATATGTTCCTAAGTTTACATCTGTTTCCGTCAGGGAGTACGAACATGTTGCGTTCATTGAAAAGATGTGTGGCAAAAAATGCGAATGTCTATTAGATCCTGTATTATTATTAAATGCTGTTGATTACGAGGGTTTTGTAGCAAAGGAAAGCTTGCGGGAAGAAAGATTTATTTTCTTTTTCTGGCTTACACATGACAAGGAATATATGCATGGCGTGGAATTTGTCAATCGTTTGTCGAGATTACTTGAAATACCAATTGTGCATGCGTTTCATTTTGCACCGGATTATATGTTTTGTAATGATGGTGGCAGCATGCAATTTGAAGGGATAGAAAATTTCTTGTGGTATACCAAAAACGCAGAATATGTTGTAACAAATTCATACCATGCAACGTTATTTTCAATTCAATTTCATACTCCTTTTTATATATTTGCTTCAAAAAATATGCACTCGCGTATTGATACATTATGTAAGCGTTTTGCAATTCATGAAAGGGTGGTGGAAGGATATCTGCCAATGGATAAAGTTAGTAAAGATATAGATTTTGATTTCATATACAGAAAAATATTAGAGCAGCGGGAGGATTCATTTCAATATCTGCGGAAAGCATTGGAGGCTGCATATGAATAAGATACCGGATGTGAAAATATCAATTATTACAGTATGCAGAAACAGTGTAAACACCATTGAGCAGACGTTATGCAGCGTAGTAAATCAGTCTTACAAAAATGTAGAATATATTGTGATCGACGGCGGGTCTGATGATGGGACACTGGATATTATCAGAAAATATGAAGCCAGGATATCGTATTGGATTAGTGAGCCGGATAGAGGGATTTATGATGCCATGAACAAGGGAATTGAAAAGGCGTCAGGTGATGTTGTTGCTTTTCTGAATAGTGATGACTGGTATGAAACGGAGACATTAAATTATGTTGCCAGACAGTTTACAAACCCAAATATACAGGTGCTTTCCGGACGGATGTACTATTGGATTGGCGACAGGCGGGAAATAATATGCAGGCATGACTATGATTTTCATCTGACGATGGCATGTTCCCATCCTGCGACGTTTGTAAGAAAATATTTATTTGAACGATATGGAAAATTTGACATAAAATATGCAATTAGTGGAGACCATGAATGGCTGCTGAGAATATATAACGAGGGAATTCCTTATACATACTGTAAAGAAATATTTACGAATATGCGCCATGGCGGTGCTTCATGCAAAAATGAATTTTTGTCAAGATATGAATCGCAGCTGGTTTCGCTTTCGGCAGCGTTAGATTTAAAGGCAAAGCATAAAATAAATGAGGACGAGTACTGTGATATGGTTCATCGTATTAATATATTCCGCAGTAATTTAATATGCGGATATACAGGGAATATTGTAATCAATGAAAAAAAGATTGTATGTGGCGGAGAACTGAAAAACTATATGATGCATATGTTCCCAAAAGAAAGCTATGCGTTATTTGGAAGCGGAGGGGCTGCAAAAAGGTGCATTGATTTTATGAATCAGATGGAAAAAAAAGTCAGTTGTATTTACGACAATGATTCATGCAAGTGGGGAAAGGTGTGTGAAGGAATCCGTATCTTGTCTCCAGGGGAAATAAAAAAGGGCGAATATGAAATTATTGTTACATCTGAAAGATATGAAGAAGAGATTACAGAGCAGCTGGAAAGAAAAGGCTTAGTCAAAAATCTAGATTTTATGTGTTTTTCATATATTGTCCGGCTGATTGGTGCAAAGGCGTATGGTTATATCTAATGCAGGGCAACATGTCAGCCAAAGAGTTACAGTTCATACCCCCTGTTAGGTTTATTATAATGGAATTAAAAAGAGAATACAAAGTGTGAACCGATTATGTAAAGTTAAATTATAATGAAATATGAATAAGGAAATGAATAAGGAAATGAATAATATAAAGTATGATGTAGTAGTAGTGGGGGCAGGTTATGCGGGAAGTGTGCTTGCAAGGAAGATCGCTGAAGAGTGTAATCAAAGGGTTCTGATTGTGGAACGAAGAAGCCATATTGGAGGAAACGCCTATGATGAATTTGACGAAAACGGAATTTTAATACAAAAGTATGGACCACACTTTTTTGCTACATATCAATGGTGGGTTATTGAGTATTTAAAGAAATTTTCAAATTTTTATGAATATCCAATCAAGGCTATGAGTTTTGTGGATGGAAAATATATTGAAAGACCATATAATTTTAAAACATTACAACAATTAATGGGACCGGAAAACTCTCAATCACTCTTAGAAAAATTACGGAATACATTTCCACAAAGACATAGGGTAACTTTATTTGAATTGCTTCAATGTAAAGAGGAAGCTATCTCGAATTATGGACAACTGTTATATAACAAAATATATGCACCATATGTTGCAAAGCAATGGGGGACTAAAATTGAAGAAATTGATCCGGAAGTGGTTAATCGTTCTGAAATTGTGTTAGGCTATGATACACAAATCGTAGATTGGGATTTTCAATACCTGCCATCAAATGGGTATCATACTCTTTTTAACAATATGACTAATTATCCGGGAATAGATATTGTATTAGAAAGAAACGCTATTGAAAATATATCTTTTGATGAAGAAAATCAATTAGTGAAATATGATGGAATGAATATTAAAGCGCTTGTTTTTACAGGTGCCATTGATGAATTGTTTGGAGAAAAGCAAGGAAGCCTGCCTTATCGTTCAAGATTTTTTTCCTATGAATCTTTTCAGGGTGGTCTGCGCCTTCCTTGTGGAGTAGTTACCTACCCTGAAGAAAAGGAATACATAAGACAAACAGAGTTTAAACAGTTTAATCCACACAAACAAAATAGCGAGAATACGGTTATACAGTCAGAATATTCCCTTCCATACGATAGGAAGAATAAGAAAGGTAATGAGCCATATTATCCAATTATAAATGATAGAAATATTGAACTGTATAATAATTACAAAAAGATGGCACAAAATTTCAAGAATTTATACCTTTGTGGGAGATTGGCAGAATATAGGTATTATGATATGGATAGGGTGGTCATTAGGGCATTTGAAGTTTTTGAAAAAATGAAAAGGGATAATGTTTTTAATTAACAATAAGGACAGCGGGAGGAATATTCAGTGGCAAAATATATATATGAGTATATACATGAAAAAAAAGAAAGGGAATGCCTAAAAAAACTTGAGAAAGATTATAAACGTAGTGTTCCGCTTAAAGTTGAAATAATAGAAAACGGTGTCATCCTGCCAAGAAAAGATGTATTAGGGACTAGTATGTCATATGTGTGGATGGGAATTGGAGGGGTATTAGATTGTAATGACAATTTTATAGAATTGTCAGGAATACCAAGTATTGGCGCTAGTGAGAGAAAAATGGTATTTGGTGGAAAATACGAATATGATGATAGTGAGTTCTTAGATGAAGAAATTTTATATATGGGTGTTTATCAGCCGCATTGGGGGCATTTCTTATTAGAATATTGCACTAGATTATGGTATTACGTCAAGCATAATCCAGATATTAAAATAGCATATTGCGGTTTTAATTGTGAACCTCATGGTATGAAAGGAAATTTCTTGGATTTTCTAAAGCTTTTAGGGGTGAAAGAACAACAGCTGATAGATATAAGAAAACCTACAAAAGTTCGAAGAATAGTTATTCCTGAGCAGTCCTTTTTAAGGGATAAATATATTACAGATGAATATAAAATGATGATAGATTATGCATATCAAAATATTGATAAAACAGGTATGAAGCCATATGAGAAAATCTACTTTACAAGAATTGAATTTGCAAGTGAAAAAGAGCGTGGAGAAAAAGAAATCAAAAAAATTTTAGAAATGAATGGTTATGTGTGCCTTGTTCCTGAAAAGTTGTCTATTAGTGAGCAAATGTTTTATGTAAGAAATTGTAAAGAATTTGCTGTAATTATTGGTGGCGCTTCAATGAATGGAGTGTTCGCAAGTGATGCAACAAATAGAATTTATTTGAAAAAGGCATATTTACCGGAGTTGCCAGGAGATGTATTTCAAATAGATCAAATGACATGTGCTAGTAAAGTTACTTTTCTTGATTGTTATTTTAAACCATATAAGTCATTACCAATTAGCTATGGAAGCGGTCCACACTTTATTGGTGTAACAAAAGAAATGAGGCTTTTTTTGAGAAGAAATCATATGCAATGTCTAAATAAAAAAGATATCTATGCCGCAATGATTAAAAATTTTATTTGGCTGACAAAAAAATATAAGAAAAACAAGAAATGTAAGTATAATCGGCGGAAAGACAGATTTGTTTTTTACAGAATAAAATCAAAAATCCATAAGCTTGTGAATCAAGGAAATGATAAGTTCATTATTTATCCTTATGGGAAAAATGGCGATATAGCAAAAAAAATTTTGGATGAAAAAAAGATAACATCATATATATTAGCAGATCATTATAAGTGTTCTGGGGACAGTGCAATTTATGATATTGATGTACTTTATGACAGTCAATACAAAGATTATAAAATATTATTACTTTGTGATCCAAAGAGTGCGCATTATGATTCTGTGAAATCAGTAGTAAGTAAAGTTGAAGAGAAAATGCGCATTATTGAAATGCTATAAAGATTGTCAATAATGGATTTGTCCGAGAATGGCATGTAGCTGATGACGAGCCGGAACAGGGATAAATTTGTAAATATGGTTATATTTAATGCAGGGTAATATGTCAGGCAAAGAACCTTGAAAATTTCATACTTTACATTAGATTTTGTAATTCTTTGGTTTATATGCCGTAATCAGGGTGATGGAATGAAGATTTTATGGAAATTATGACATGCAGCGCAATGGATATTGAACATTTGATGCGTTGAAGGGAGATAAAATGGGACGCTACTTTAACACAGAGGGCGAATGCAGACCGGAAGTCCATTATATGGTGAGGTTTGACGACAGACTGAAAAGAATCAAGGAAGAGTATGTGGATAAAGGGAAATACTTTATCATCAATAGGGGAATGCAGTATGGAAAGACTACGACGCTTAAGGCATTAGCGGATTATCTAAAAGACACATATGTTATTAGTTCCATGGACTTTCAAGAACACGGTACAGACGATTTTGAGGATAATGAGTCAGATAAACATACTGGTATGGATATCAATGGGGTGGCGGAATGCATATATGGGTATACTTCCAGATATCCATATTTAGTATCAGCCATCTGCAAAATTATTGACGAAGATATGTTAGGAATAAAATATTCTGAATGTAAAAATGCGGCATGGTCAAAAGCAGACATTGACATAGCGGTAAAGATTATGCTTGGAAAGAACAATACGTTATTTGACAGCCTGACAAAACAGATCGATATGTACAAAGAACAGCATGATATGCTGCAAGAAATTATTTATCAGAAAAAAATGTGCCGTTTAGCCCGCAGGTAAAGCCGATCAATATCGGGGTGATGTTTGGCTTCTTAAAGGAAGATGCTGGGCATGTCGTCATAGCAAACAGGATATTAAGATGGTATTGCTGAATATGTTTATTGTGGAGGAATCCCTGACCAGTACAGCGTTCCAATGCGGCGAACGTGACAAAAACCAGTTTAGAACAGGAGGGAGACTGGAGTAAAGGAGATAAAAGCCAGTGAAAAAACAATTGTGGAAGCGGTTGTATGATTGCAGGGCTCTGTGTGGCGGACAAGACACAGGGATTTAAAATAAATACAAACATAAGGAATCTAGTGTAAAGTATGGGATTATCATAGTTTGCGCCAGATTTTTTATTTGGAATACATGATGAAAGTAGGGAAATAGTGAATATAATTTTATTTGGCACAGGAGAAGTATATAGAAACAATAAAAGTATTATTTCCAAACAAGATAAAATCGTAGCTTTTCTTGATAATGATGCGGAAAAGCAGGGAAAACAGATAGATGGTATATATATATATTCCCCCTCTAAGATACAAGAACTAAGTTATGAAAAAATAGTAATTATGAGTGAACATACAGTAGAAATGAAGGAGCAGTTAT
Source organism: uncultured Lachnospiraceae bacterium (assembly GCA_947175285.1). The sequence continues at coordinate 1,175 of CAMWMM010000092.1, read as the reverse complement.
TGAGTTTGGGATGCAAAAGAAATTTGATGGTACATCATCGGGAGTATTTAGCTCAAGTAGATATAGAAGAAAAAAAATATAATATTTATTTAAAAAATTCAGCAAATAGTAGAAATTGTGTAATTATTACATACAGCTTAGGATATCATGGAGGGGCATTAGCTGTGGTTTATGCCGCATTGGAACTAATGAATAGAGGATATGGAGTTTCAATCGTTGCTGTAGAAGGTGATGACATATTTATTCAGGAATATAGGAATAAAGGGATTGAAATTCTTATATATCCAATACTTCAATATGCTAATTGGGAGGGGTTAAAGTGGATATTGGAATTTAAAAAAGTAATTGTCAATACATATTGCATGATTTTATCAGCCTTAGAAATTGCAAAATATCATAAAGTTTCTCTATGGCTGCATGAAAGCAATCATATGTATACTGGCATGGAATATTGGAAAGATCAAATAGTTAGCAATAATAATATGGATATTTACGCAGTAAGCGAAATTGCTAAAGACATTTTTATTTATAACAATGGTAACTTTGCCATAGAGATAATGCCATTCGGTATTCCGGATATGGGAATAGATTCTTATAAGCAAAAAGATTTTTTGAGTTTTGCTGTAATAGGTTCTATTTATCCACCTAAGCAGCAGCTTGTATTTTTGGAAGCTCTTACCAATATGGATAAAGAAAAATATGGACAAACAAAGTCCTATATAGTAGGAAAAGCAGCAGATGTTCAATATGCAGGAAAAGTAGAAGACACTGCCGGAAATATTAAAAATGTTTATTTAACAGGTGAATTACAGCGGGATGAAATGGATAAGTTTTATGAAGATTTAGATGTGGTGGTGGTTTCATCTGTTCAAGAAACAATGTCAATGACGGCAGTTGAAGCGATGATGAGGGGTAAAATATGCATTGTAGGCGATAATATGGGAATAGCTAGTTATATTCAAAGCGAAATTAACGGCTTGGTGTATAAGACAGGAGATATTGATGATTTAACAAATAAGCTGGAATGGTGTGTTGATAATAGACAGAGATTAAGCAGAATCGGAAAAAATGCAAGAATTGTATATGAGCAGTATTTTACAATGGAAATGATGGGAGAACGGTTAGAAAAATTAAAGTAAAATTAAGGAATCTATAGAATGAATAACATACAGGAC
>CAMWMM010000091.1 GCA_947175285.1 uncultured Lachnospiraceae bacterium | reverse complement strand
AATATTATGAGTATTTCGGTTGTATTGGAGCAAATGATAATCATTTTTATATTAATTATAGTAGGTATCCTTCTTTTCCGTAAAAAAATGTTGTCTGAAGATACCTCCAGACAACTATCGGGATTAATCGTAAATGTCACCAATCCCGCTGTGCTCATCTGCTCCGCTTTTGATGATACACCCAAAATCTCACTTTATGAATTAGGAATTGGATTGTGCGTTGTTTTGATTTCCTATGCGGTTTTATTATTATCTGCTTATCTGATTCCCCTGATATTAAGAGTACCGCGTCCGAAACGTTATTCCTATCGTATGATGAGTGTATTCGGCAATGTAGGATTTATCGGCATTCCTCTTGTTTCCGCGGTACTGGGTTCCGGTGCTTTGATTTTTGTATCGCTAAACAACTTAGTCTATAATATTCTTGTATATACTTACGGGATTTCTACCTTAAAAAAAGCAGCCGTCAGACAGCATTCAGCAAACTCTTCTATACCGGATTCTACTGCAGAAAGCAGTTCTTCCGAAAGTATGCTGCATAAACTTGTCAATGCGGGAACAATTTCCGCGTTATTAACCATTATTTTTTATCTGAGTAACTTTAATGTACCATCGATTATTTCATCCTCTCTTACTTATGCGGGGCGGACGACCACCTTTTTATCTATGCTGGTACTTGGTGTCTCTGTAGCGCAGATGGCTCCTAAAGAGATTTTTTCCCACCCGAAACTTTATGCATTTACACTCATCAGGCAGATATTACTGCCTGTCGGATTCACTTTACTTCTTGGGCTTTTTATGAAAAATACCCTGATTCTAAATACCGCCGCCCTGATGCTTGCTGTCCCGGCAGGAAATATGCCGCTTATGCTTTCCAAACAGCTTCATGTAGATGAATCTACCATCTCGCAGGGCATTATTTTGACAACAATTTTAAGTCTGGTGACGATTCCGCTGGTGACATTATTTATTGCGTAAGAAAATAATCTTAATATATAAAAGCTATATCTTCCAGCAGCTTATAAGAATCCGAATCGAACCGCAGTATCCGGATATCAGTCTTTTCCTCTTCGTTCTGCCATGTTGAACTGACAAAGCATTCACTGCCATCCAGATATACTCCGTATTCACCCTGCTCATTTGCATATACGTTCAATGTACCAAATGATGTGTCGCAGTTGCTGCCGGAAGTATGAAAGTTCTCTAATGCAGTCGCTTCTTTCGTCACACCATCCCACACAATAAAATCCGTTTCTTTATTAATATTTTCTTCGGATATACCGGAACCGGATATACCAAGATTCTCAAAAAGCTTGACATAAGCGGAATCCTGCCAGATATCCGGATTATTTATTTCTATCACAGCTTTATATTGTGTAGCAGATAATCCCTCCAGATACACTGATAAACTTTCAAACGGTGTCGTCTGTATACGTGTATCATTTTCCTGTACAAAATCAAATGTATCCGCCATACCATCCTTTACAGATACCATTCTGATTGCGGGTCTGGAAAATACTGTGCTCGTACAACATACCGTTCCGTCCAGACTTATTCGGTATATACCTTCCCGTATTTCCGAAAAAGAAAGTTCTCCTTCCGCCTCACTCAGCCCGGAAAGATATTCATATTTTCCCTCAGACGGCTTCGCTATGATAAAACGTACATCGTCCGTAATCGTAAAAATATCAATTCCCATATATTCAAATAAATCAATATAGTCCGAATCCTTTAGCAACTCTTTATGATTGATTTCTATAATAAAACTTCCCCCGTCAAAACTTGCATACTGCGCACTTCGTCTTATTAAAATGCTTTCCCGACATACCGCTTTCAATCTTTTAAAATATTCATCAGTTTCCTGTAAACGTCCTATAACAAATGCACGAAAGGTACTCAATCCAATTGCTGCATCAACATAAGCCCCTTCCGGCCAACGCTCCATATCTCTCAAATAAGCGCCGGATAAAAAAATATTCTCTTCGTATTCATCTAGTAAAGAACTAATATTCTCGTCCGACCAGCCGTTTTTTCTTAAATATTGATATTTATCAAATATTTTTCCCCATATAGAGTCATCGCCGTTTACAATCAGCTGATTCACAATACCGCTTTCCATAACATGATTATATTTTTCTGATACGGTATATGGTTGTTGTTCATTTATCAGGAAATCGTCTCTCCAAGTATTCCCCCAAGTATTATCCATATCCCAGGGAGAATACATTGCCATCACTTTTCCATGTTTGCTATGGAGTGAAAAATATTGGTTTTTCACTTGTTCCTTTGAAACATTGTCCGTGCCTTGTATAAGAATATAAAACAAATAAATATCTATCACATTATCTATATCAATGCTTGCATATAGCTTCTCATTATCATCTATATTAGCGAATAAAGCTTCATAATAGTTCTCTAAGGGAATCCAATTCTCATTTCCCTCATCTGCGCCTTTGTCTACATATCCTATTATGTATCCTTCCTCTGCATAATCCAGACTATTTCCGTTCGTCCAATCCCTAATTTTGTAAATCGCTTCTTCACTATTCCCTTTATCTAAACCCAACTGCTTTTCATCAATCGGATAGCCTAAAGCATATAGTCCCCAGTACTCACCGTTCACAAACAGTTCCAGATACTTGTATTCCATTCCGGTGTTGATTCCTTGTGCATTATCTGTAGCGCATGTATATTCCCATAAGTTAGAAGAAAATACATTTCTAATCTTTTCCTGGTCGTTATAGGCAGCATACAATAGCCAGTCATCATCCTGACGCATTCCTAAAAGTGAAATTTGATTAGCACGTATATTACCTCCAGTCGATTCCTGTGTTAGAGAAAACCGATACCCCTTCTTCGGATATGTCCCCGCCGTAACACCCCGGATATGAATGTTTCCCACAGATGATGTAAGCCGCTGCGCTGCCCCCTGTCGGTTATCAAAAAGAACGATGCTCATGGGAACCGAATCATCCCCGATTTCTTCCTCACATTCTATATTCATGAGCGGCAGTGTTGTACACTTTAAAGAATAACTGCAATATTCTTCTCCGGTATAAGCAAGAATGGTTATTGTGTCATTATTCTTAATTCCTTCCGCCGTTATACTATCTTCCAGAAAAGCTATTTTTAAGTCCTTGTTTTGACTCTTTATTTTCACTATCGGATCATATACCTCCGCATTTCCTTCTATAAGTGAATAATAAAAGGTTTTATCGGAAGCATCAAAAAAAAGAGTTTCTTCGTCAAAATTCAAGGCATCTAATAAGGAAAGTACTTGTCCCCGTTCTGCAACAATATCTTCAAATTCTTTCTCATTAATGATATATTCCGAATAATGCATCGGTTTTCCTGAAAAACATGTCAAATATATTCCTATTATTGATGCAATAAAGACTGCTGTCTCTACAAACTTTTTCATTCACACATTTCCCTCTATAACACATCATCACTGTCATATTCTATGATAGAAAATTTTTCCGCTGCCTTTGCTTCCCGAATACTCTCTGATAGTTCCTTCGGATCCTTTACGGATAACTCCATGACGATGTCCATGCCTTTTGCGGTAAAATTCCTGCTTTTAATACGGTATTTCTTTGTATGCTCGCCAATTCTTTCCAAAAGCACGGCCTCATTTTCCGGTACACAATGCAATACCAACACAAACGGTTTCCTTCCAATTGAGATATGCTCCAGTACAATCAGAAATATTGTTACAATAAGCGCGGTCAAAACAGCTACTTCATATAATTGACAGCCACAAGTGATGCCGATATGTACCGACCATAGAAGATATAACATATCCACCGGGTCTTTTACCGTCGTACGGAAACGCAGAATTGCCAATGCACCAATCGTTCCTAACGTGATTACAATATTTGACTGCAGGCACAAAACAATTGTCGCTATAAAAAATGGCAGAATTGCAATACAAATATTAAAAGAACGGTTATAAAATGCCCGGTGTGAAACCAATCGGTAAACTATAAATTCATAAATACTAAGCAGCAGCACAACGAACAGCACCGCTATAATAACAGATGTGTATAATGCAGGATTATAATAAGAATTAATGATATTTTTTATCGTACTTTCCATAATATTTCTTCTTTTACAGCAAAGCAGTTTTGTTTTATCTTCCCATGCTCTGCAGTTTTTTCCTTCCTATGCAGTATTTTGAGAACGCAGTTTGAATCAAATGCCGATTTGTCACTATATGCCTGATATAATTTGGAAGTATATCATCAAATTTAACCTCCAAAACGGATTCTTCCTTTTCCTGAATCGGATAACGCATATAATCACTATCTGTAAAATTTAAATAATCATTTGAAACAGAAATATTTGTGTCTAACGTGATACGTATATTTACAATTTCATCTACATACGCAGTACGCTCGTAATGAATGATTGCCTTTGGTTCTAATTTCTTTGTCATACACCGGAGACAAAATTTCTGCAGAAGTGGTTTTTCGGTCTGCCAGAATAACTCGTCTGTTGCTCCCTCCACTATCTTCCAATACTCTTCCGGAGTAATCGGACAGCTTTCTTTATGACAAAATCCTCCTGCTTTCTCTTTACACTCCAACTTCATAAACTGATGTTGTTCATTATAATATCGAATTCGGTATTTAAAACGTTTTGATACACCGGCATCATTTTCTCTTGCACCACTATCCTTATAGTCGTCAAAATAAAGACTATGAACCTCATATTTTCCATCATTCCCATAAGAATCCTTATCAAGTAATGCTGTCAGGCGGTTGCTGATAATTCCTGCATCGCTAAGTGTGCAGCGGTACTTCCACTCATTTCTATATTTTTTGATAGTATACACCTCCTAAAATGTGTAAATATATCTATCAGCTATAACTATAGCACAAAATATATCCAATAGCTAGTTATTATTTGTAGCTGATAGCTATATTCTTTAATTAAAGTATAGCAAATAAAGCACCCCGGGCTGACTCTGGGACATCAATTTCATATTTTAAGGAGTTTTTATGAATATTACAGAATTAGGTGTAAGAATTAAACAATGCAGAACGGCAAAACAATTCACGCAGGAAAAGCTTGCTGAATTAATTGATGTATCTCCTCATTATATTTATGAAATAGAGAAAGGGCTAAAGTGCATGTCGCTTTCTACATTAATTGATATTTCATCCGCATTAAATATTTCTACTGACTATCTTTTATTTGGCGTGATAAATAGATTCCCTCAGGATGAACATGAAGAACCTGAAATTTTTGACCAGCTTTATTTCATGCTGGCAAATACATCTTCTAAAAAAAGAGAAAACATTATGGAAGTTCTGAAATTACTTTTACCGTATATAAAATAAAAGCGCAGGCGAAACCTGCGCTAAAATCTATACATTCTGCACTTTAATCATATTCGTCGTTCCGGATATACCAATCGGCACACCCGATGTAATTACTGTCAAGTCGCCTTTTTCAAGCAAATTCATCTTCTCTGCCGCTTTAAGTGCATTGTCGAATAAGTCATAAACATCTTTTTCTTCTTTAATTAAAATCGGCGTTACGCCCCATGCAAGATTAATCTGCCTGCAGACTTTCTCCGAAGTCGCACAGCCTATAATGCCGCTTGCCGGTCTGTAGCCGGAAATCATTCTTGCCGAACGACCGGATTTCGTAACCGTAACAATCGCTTTTGCATTCAAATCGTGTGCTGTTGTACAGGTGGCATGACAGATAGCATCTGTAATATCAGGATTTGCATTTCTGTCATGATGGAAAAACCGTTTCCGGTAATCGACATCCTGCTCGGTGCGCTCCGCAATTCTTACCATTGTTTTAACTGCTTCTACGGGGTATGCGCCTGCTGCAGTTTCTCCTGAAAGCATAATCGCACTCGTTCCGTCATAGACTGCATTCGCAATATCCGTTGCCTCCGCTCTGGTCGGTCTTGGATTTTTAATCATGGATTCCAGCATCTGCGTTGCGGTAATAACCTGCTTTCCAAGTTGATATACTTTCTTAATAATCATTTTCTGGATAACCGGTACTTCTTCATAAGGTATCTCAACGCCCATATCACCTCTTGCTATCATGATACCGTCCGACACCTCTATGATTTCATCAATATTTTCAACACCCTGTGCATTCTCAATCTTGGCAATAATTTTTATGTCCTCGCCGCCGTTTTTATCAAGCAGCCGCCGAAGCTGTAAAATATCATCTTTATTCTGTACAAAAGAGGCTGCTATAAAATCTACATCCTGACTGATACCAAACAGAATATCCTCTCTGTCTTTCTCACTTAAATACGGCATAGACAGATTGACATCGGGAACATTGATTCCCTTATTGTTAGAAACAGTACCTCCATTTATGACACGGCATACAATATTTGTCTGCTCAACCTTTTCCACCCGCATCTCAATCAGTCCATCGTCAATCAAAACTTTCATGCCTACTTCCAAATCTTCATAAAGGCGGTTATAAGTAACGGAAACTTTTTCCTGTGTTCCTTCCACTTCCTCGGAGGTTAATGTAAACAACTGACCTTCCTGCAATGTAACTTTCCCGTCTTTGAATTGTTTCACTCTGACTTCAGGTCCCTTGGTATCCAACAAAATCGCTATGGGTTTTTTGACTTCTTTGCGGATTTTCTTTACCATGTCCATCCGCTTTTTATGTTCCTCGTAAACGCCATGAGAGAAATTGCATCTGGCAACATTCATACCCTCCAGCATTAACTGTTTCAACACGTCCTCATTATCCGTTGACGGTCCTAATGTACATACGATTTTCGTTTTTCTCATACTCTGTTTTCCTTTCCTCTTTTCTGGTTTTATTATATCTGAAAACGTGAAAGTGATTCACGCTGTTTTCATGATAAATGGATGATATTATTATATAAAGAAGAAATATGACTTTCAAGGATTTTTTTGTAAAGAACATAACGCAAACTCCCCGGTGGTGGAAGCACCGGGGAGTCCGCATGTATACAAACTAAGGGATTTAAGTGAATGGCTATTCTACGTCCTGCAGGGCTGCATAATCTTCTTCTCCCGTACGGACTTTTACTACTTTTGCTACATTGTAAACGAAAATCTTACCATCTCCGATATGTCCCGTATAAAGCGCTTTCTTAGCTGCCGCAATAACTGCCTCAACAGGAATCTTGCTGACAATCACTTCTACTTTTACTTTCGGCAGCAATGTTGCATCTATTTCAACGCCACGGTATACATCGCCTGAACCTTTTTGAATACCGCATCCCATAACCTGCGTTACCGTCATTCCAGTTACGCCGAGTTCGTTCATTGCTTTCTTCAAATGATCATATCTGGACAATTTTGCAATAATAGCAACTTTATACATTCCGGTTCCTGCTGTCATATATTCTGCAATAACCGGTACTGCCGCATCTTTTTGTACCGCAGAAGCCTCTTCATAATTCTCCGTACCAAGACTGGTATTTTCGTTAACTTCCATTGTCATCGTGTTAGAAATATCCATGATACTGAATCCGGAATAAGCCGATGCCAGACCATGCTCACAGGAATCCATACCTACGATTTCTTCTTCCTCGGTGGCGCGCAGTCCGACAAGCGTTTTAATCACAAAGAATGCAATCGTAATTGTAACTGCTGTCCATGCCGCTACTGTTGCAAAACCAAGAAGCTGTAGACCTAACTGTGTGAATCCGCCGCCATAAAACAGTCCGACCACACTATCATTTCCGGGCGCTGATGGCGTTGCAAAAAGTCCAACGGCAATCGTACCCCAGATTCCATTCAGACAATGTACTGCAACCGCACCTACCGGATCATCAATATGCAGTTTATAATCTAAAAACCAAACGCCAAATACAACAAGCAGCCCTGCAACGGCACCGATAATTATAGCGCCTGCCGCATCCGTCACATCACAAGACGCCGTAATCGCAACCAGACCTGCCAGAGAAGCGTTCAAACACATAGAAACATCCGGCTTACCATATTTTATCCATGTAAAAATCATACACACTACCGTTGCAATCGCCGGAGCGATAGTTGTTGTCACAAAAACGGAACCCAACTGGCCTATACTTGTACATGTCGCTCCGTTAAATCCATACCAGCCGAACCATAAAATAAATACACCAAGACATCCTATCGGAATGTTATGTCCGGGGAACGCATTTACTTTTATTTTCCCATCTTTGTCCTTCGTAAATTTACCGATACGCGGTCCTAATATTTTCGCGCCAATCAAAGCGGAAATACCGCCGACCATGTGAATTGCACAGGAACCGGCAAAATCATGAAAGCCCATCTGCGCAAGCCAGCCACCACCCCAAATCCAGTGCGCTTCAATTGGATAAATCAAAGCTGAGATCACGCCTGAATAAATACAGTAGGATAAGAACTTTGTTCTTTCCGCCATCGCACCGGAAACAATCGTTGCGGTTGTCGCACAGAATACAAGGTTGAATACAAAATTGGACCAGTCAAAATCTGCATAACTTGTGAAAATATCAAATCCGGGTTTTCCGATTAACCCGGCTACATCCTCACCAAGCAATAAGCCGAAACCAATCAGGATAAAAACAACCGTACCGATACAAAAATCCATCAGGTTTTTCATCAGGATATTACCTGCATTTTTGGCTCTGGTAAAACCGGTCTCCACCATTGCGAAGCCCGCCTGCATCCAGAAAACCAATGCGGCGCCAATCAAGAACCATACGCCGAAAAGTTCACCGCTTACAGCACTCATCATTTCTTCTGTCATAATTTTTCCTCCTCACATAAAAATGTGGAGACAATACTCTTGCTGCCAACAAGCGCCATTGCTCCACATCTTTATTCTGCCATTATGTAATGAAAAAAAGTGCCATGAATTTCTTCATAGCACCTTCGCTCTTATGAAATGGATTGTAGCACCGATAATTTCGGTTGTCAATATTAATTTCAAAAAATAATAAAACTAACTTCTTAGATATCTTATTCTATTTCACTTATACCATGTTTTCTTAATAGAGAACGAAGATTTTCGATAGAAGCATCTTTTTCAGCAATCACTCTCTCATAGTTTCGTAAATCCTGATAGTATTCTTCTCTGTCACGACATTGCTTACGAATCTGTTCATCTGCACTCAGTTGAAAAATCGTATTAGAAGCTTCACTTAAATATCTATTTTCAGAAGCCAACATAATAATCTCCTCCCATGTTGAAGCCTTAAAAAGCTTTGCCCAATAGTCAATATAATATTTTTTGTCTTCTTCGGTTGCTAAGTCTATTCGAGCTAAGTCTACCACACCCAAGGTAAAATTGTCACTATAAATATGATGATTTTTCACATTCATTAGTTTATGAATTGCATAAAATTCCGGTTGCTTATCAAATAGAGTATAATCCAAAAATCCAATATGTATGGCAGGCAATACTTCCCCATAGTCCTGCCCACGATTAAGCTGGTCAAAAGTGCGGCAAAGATAGAAAATGGAACGGTTTGCCCAGTTTAACTTGTTTGCTACCTGCATTTCCAAATTAATAAGCGTATTGTTATTGAGTCTTACATTAATATCAAGCCTAAATTCCTTGCTCTGAATCGCTTTCCCCAAAATAATAGGATTCATAATCTCAACGGAAATAACCTCTGTTTCTGCTAAATGCAAAAGCGAACAAACCAACCCTCGCAATACATTATTATTGCTCTGCAGCACAGCACGAAACATATAATCATTTGTCATATTATAAAGAATTGGACCATGTGCATCCTGTAATAAGACCGGCGCATTAGAAATTAAAGATATGTTTTGTTTCATAGATATTACTCCTTTGTAAAATAGAATTGAAATTAGATAAAATCAGAATAAAAGATATTTATTCTATAGCATAATTAGAAACAAAATGCAAGTATTTGAAATACCTGCATTTTGTTTCTTCCACATCTTATAAACACTTTTTCTTTTCAGTTTTTCTCCGGCTCTAAATTTTCAATTAATTTTTCATAAAACAGTTTTTCCGAGTCTTTTAATTTTCGTATGTCAAAATTCCGCACCCCAAATCTTCGTGCATAAAAATCGTCTTGCGTATCATTGAAATTTTCTAATCGTTCCAAACTTTCCCGGGCAAATTTAAGTACGGAATCAACGCTCTCACCTAGGAAATCCATAGTTTCATTGTTTATATATGACAGGAAATATCTTTTTGCAAATTCTGACAGATATAACAAATTTCCCTCTTCGCTCATGTAAAACTCATCAGCGCCGCTTTCTGTTTTCGCTTTTTCCCATGCCTCCCTGACAGTATCAGGAAGTTCAGCAACAAAGTCAGTATAGGTTGATGCTTGGCATGTTTGGGCTGCGGTTTTTCTTAAGTCATCCGGAGTCATATCACTGTTTAAATAGCCTTCCCAAAAAGATTTATCACTTATATATAGATAAAATTCAGTAAGTCCCTCTGCCGATTCCAATGATTTTAATTCCAACGCTTTTGCAAGCTGCTCCTGCGAAATTTTCATGCTCCAATTAGATGACTCATCCTGAAAATCAATATATTTTATCAATCCGCTTCCTTCAATTTCTATCACTGCAGATTCCTTATTCGTAAACAGTTGGCAAACGTAATTCTTTACCGGAATCCAATGTTCTGCATCCATATAATCCATTTCGACTGTTTCCGGCATACCATATTGCTCAAAGAGACTGATTAGTTTATTTCCATCTGAAACCTGTTTATACAAACCACTGCTCATATATTCGTCTCTTTTTTCCTCGACCATAGCAGTCCAGTCTAATTTCTGTTCATATTCCGCAGAGTTTTTGACATATCCTGTTAATGTATTCCAAATGCTTGCTGAAAATCCCATATTTTTTTCATGGGCATCAGCATAGCTGAACAACGCAAATACTTCTGCCGCCGAAGCATTTCGGAGATTAATTTCGTCAATATTAATAAAGCGTTCCTGCTTGTCCCCGCATTGCTAATCGTTACTTTAATAAAAGGCGTATCTTCTGAAAAGTTATCTGCATATTCTGCTGTCATTTCATATTTGACATTTGAATGCGGCGCTGTAATAACTGTGTTTTCCAGTATGTTCTTATTATCTGTCTCAGAATTATTCCCTATCATACTGTATGGAGTCCGTCCGCTGATACAACAGTCTTTATGTGTCTGCCGATAGGCTTTATATTCCTGATAGGTAAAGGTTGTATTGCGAATGATAGACATATGCTTTCCCCCTTCGTAATATATCTCTACTAATAATACGAATGAAACGATGAAAAAGTTTCAGGGAAGAAGAAATTTATATCATACCCCCATCCTCTCATACACGATACCGTCTATCTCCACCTCTTCCCAAAACACAAAGCCCAATTTCTCACAAAGCCTTTTCGACTTCTCATTTCCTTTCATAATTAACGCCTGAAACTGCCGAAACTCTAATTCATTCCGCCCATATGCTAAAACAGCCTGACAAACCTCATAAGCATACCCCTGCCTCTGCCACGGTACGCCTATTACAAATCCAAGTTCCGGAATATCGCAGCCATCACGTAAGCTGATACCTGCTCTGCCGATAATCTCCCCGCTTTCTTTCTCTATCACCGTCCACATACCATATCCATAAAATCCATATACATTTTTAATGTAGTCGTGAATATAAGCAATCTCTTCATCTCTGTCGGCATACAAATCCTCCATATATTCCGTAATGGACGATTCCTTATAGATTTCATAGAAACTGTCTACATCCTCCGGTATGCTTTCCCGAATGAGACACCGTTTCGTCTCCGTAATCATCCACGGCTGTCCGGTTAATCTCAGATAAGCAAGTTCCAACGATTTATATTCTATTTCATTTAAATTTTCTATCGCATACTCCGCATGGGAAAAATCTTCTTCGCGATTCTCTTCATGCAAATAGACAATCACAGGCAAGTTTTCGGCATGCAGCTTTTTCTGACAAAGTGCACAGTCTGTTATATAAAGAGTTCCTTCCGAATCTACCGCTTCTGTTTGACACACCTCTACATGATGCATTTTTAAGTCGTTTATCAATGCCTGCATTTCCTGTTCAGCATTTTCTTTTTTTAGAATAAATACCGCTCTTTTTAACATTCCTCTTTACCTTCTTTATAAATTCCTATAAAATAATAGCGTGTATATTTTATATATGTATAGAAGAAATTATAATACAAAGACAGAAAGGAAGCAAAACAATGGCACAAAATCCGATTGTTACATTTACAATGAAAAACGGGGATGTGATAAAGGCGGAATTATATCCCGAAATTGCACCGATATCCGTCAATAATTTTATCAGTCTGATTCAGCAGAATTTCTATGACGGATTGATTTTTCACAGGGTTATCAAAAATTTCATGATACAGGGCGGCGATCCGGAGGGAACCGGCATGGGTGGTCCGGGTTATTCCATTCGCGGCGAATTTGCACAGAACG
>CAMWMM010000090.1 GCA_947175285.1 uncultured Lachnospiraceae bacterium | reverse complement strand
CCCGAATAGAGCATGACATTCATCGGCATATAAAATACTACATATAACAGTATAACACCAAACCAGTTCGCAAGTCCAAGCTCTGCTGTCTGTTTTGCCAAAGGCATCATCAAAATGGCAAATGGCACGAACATACCGCTGACAATAAACAGATACACGAAATTATAAAACTTGCTTTTTTTGTTTCTTCCTAAAGTATATCCCATCAGGGAATGAATCAAAATGGATAACACAACAGTCAGCACGGAAATCACCAGACTGTTCCGCAGGGAGTTCCAGAAATCCGTTACCCGCATTGCTTCTCTAAAGTTACTCAGACTCCATGTCTTTGGCAGAGATAAAATACCGCTGATACTGTTCGTCATTTCCGAGGGCTGTTTGAAAGCGATGACAACGGTCAGATACAACGGAAAAATAATCGTAGAAAGACCGAGAATCAACAGCACCATTGCAGTCTTATTTGCTTTGAAAGCTTGTGATGTGTTTTTCATAACTGCTCCTCCTTTGAACCGGAAAATTTCATCTGCGCCACTGAAATAGCGACAATTACAATAAAGAATACAACTGCGTTTGCACTCTGGAAGCCGAACTGTCCTCCTGCCATACCGTTATTATAAATCAGGTAGGAAATGGATTCCGTACTTTGTGCCGGACCGCCTTTTGTTAAAGCCATAATCTGGTCGAATACCATCAGGAAGTTCTTGACGCAAAGCACCATATTAATAGAAAAGAACGGTATTATTAACGGGAAAGTCAGATAACGGAACTGCTTCCATCCGGTCGCACCGTCCAGACCTCCTGCCTCGTATACATCCTCCGGCACCGTCTGCAATCCTGAAATATAGATAATCGTATTCATCGCAACCGCCTGCCATGCACACACAATCATAACGCCAATCCATGCTTTACTCGGACTGGAAAGAATGCTGGTGCTAAGAGAAGTAATTCCCATCATATCTGCCAATGCCGGCAGAATATAAGTAAAGAAATAATTAAAGATATAACCTACAACCAGTGAACCTAATATGTTGGGTAAAAAATATGCCCCACGGAAAAATCCTTTCGCACGTATTTTACCGTTTAACCCAAGCGCCAATATCAGACTGAGGACATTTACAACAACAGTTGATACAATTGCCAGTTTAATCGTAAATAAATATGATTTTCCGACACGTGCGTCAGTAAATAAATCCATGTAGTTTCTGAAACCGACCCAGTCGTATTTACCAAAACCTTTGAAATTGGTAAAGCTGTAAATCACACCGCGAATTAACGGAATCGTATTAAAGCAGATAAACAGCGCCAAAATCGGAATTGTAATCAGCATAAATGTTCGTTTTCTGTCATTTTCATTTTTCATAGTTTGGCTTCACTCCTTTCCCTCATACTTTTTTACCATACGAATAATATCTCTGTTATAACGCTGCCAGTTTGTGTCAAATGTCGAAAGAAAAGCATCGACATCCTGCTCAATTAAGAAAGTCTGTAACAGTGCGTCTACTGACATTTCAGAAGGATAATAGTGATCCTGATAGTCTGTCATATTTCCTGCTTCAATAAAAGCGCTCATGCCGTCCAGCATGGAAGAAAGTGTGAAATTACCTGTTTTACAGGGAACCGCATTTTGCGCATCAATATATTTCTGTATGTTCTCATCTGCATAAAGGAAATCTAAAACTTCATATGCAGCTTCTTTGTTCTCGCACTCCGCCATTACGCAGAATCCCAAATCGATTCCTGAGTTGAGCGTCCTATCATCCTTGTTATCACTTGCAGGCATAACAAAGGAATCTATATTCATATCCGGATTCACGGACAAAATCTGAGGAGTTGCATAACTTCCGATGGTGTACATCGCGGATTCCCCTCTTGCAAAAGCCGTACAGGCATCGTTATAACCATATGCAAACGGTCCTTCCGGTCCGTATGGCAGAAGCTGTAAAAATTTCTCTGATAATTCCCTATATTCATTTGTAAAAGTAGTATCACCCCTGTTTACCTGTTTTGCCGTATCTGCAGGCGCAAGCGCTACCGCCATTGCATTCCAGGGTGCCAGACACGTCCATGTGTCTTTAAAACCAAAATAAAATGGAAGAATACCCTCTGTCTGAATCTCTTCGCATAAAGCAATCATTTCATCCCATGTCTCCGGAATCTCCCAGCCATGTTCTTCAAACATATCTCTGTTATACAGAACACCCGCCGCATTTGCCACATACGGTATAATATACGTTCCGTCTACCGGGACTAACTCTAACGATTCGGCAATATCAAGATATCCCTGATTGATATTTTTCATCCCGTCATAATCCGAAACATCCGCAAGAATCTCCGCATCCACGAAATAGGAATAATTGATATCCCCGCCAATCCCTATAATATCCGGATAGTCCTCTCTGATAAATCTTGTTTTTAAAATGGTTGTTGCATCATTGGGGGAGCTTATCGTCAAATGAATATCGTCATGTGAAGCGTTAAATTCATCTTCTACCGTTTTGAAGTAATTTGCCGCTTCCGGCTTATACTGCACGATTTCAATTTCAATTTTTCCATCGTTTGAAGAAGCCCCGCATCCTTGAACCGCAAATGCCGCACCAATACAGCATAATGTCAGTTCCAGGCATTTTATCCTTTTTCCTTTCATAGTCTTTCTCCTTCCCTTTCTTGGTAAAACCATTCTAACATACCATTATGCGACTAATAAATAGCGTCATTTTATATATTTTATGCCTTAATGCTGTTTTTATGTCATTTACTTGAAGTCATCTAGCATTTTGGTATATTTTCAGATATAATAGAAAAAAGATATGAGGTGATGCTCATGAGCGAAGTCATTTTTTCCGTTTTTCCACGTGAAAATTTTGTCGATTTGGGATTGTACCAGTTCGGCTGGGAACAATGCGACCCGTCGCACTCTTTTGGTCCGGCTGCCAGAAATCACTATCTCTTCCATTATTGTCTTTCCGGCACAGGCACTTTATATGCCAATAACGCAAAAGGTGAATCTATCAAATACCAGATTAAAAGCGGGCAGGGGTTCATGCTCTTCCCACATCAGATATGCACCTATATTGCGGATAACGAAATTCCATGGGAATATGTGTGGATTGAATTTGACGGACTGCGCGCCAAAGAGACTATTGATTTAACAGGTCTCAGCGTAGACAATCCGCTCTATAAAGCACACTATAAAGACCTGTCTGAAAAAATGAAAGACGAAATGCTTTACATTGTAAACCATAAAGAAGAATCCCCTTTCCATCTCATCGGGCATTTGTATCTGTTTATAGACAACCTTGTGCGTTCCTCTACTTCGGCTCAAATCAATAAAGGAAACAGCTTGCGTGACTTCTATATTAAGGAAGCTTTCTCTTTTATTGAACAGAATTTCCAGAATGATATTTCCGTTGAGGATATTGCTTCCTGCTGCGGTCTTAACAGAAGCTACTTCGGGAAAATTTTTCGGGAAAACACAGGAAAATCCCCACAGGAATTCCTGATTTCCTACCGCATGGTGAAAGCAACGGAGCTTTTAAAACTTACCCGTCTGTCCGTCGGAGACATCGGAAATGCAGTCGGATACCCAAATCAGCTGCATTTCTCCAGAGCATTTAAAAATGTATATGGAATCTCACCGCGGCAGTGGCGGACCGAACACGGCGCTGTCTAAACAAATGATATTCCTTGCTAATTATATATTGTCGAAACAAATGCTCAATGCTATAATATAAAACGTTATTAAATCAGAGGGGAGATATTAGTTATGAACAATCAAGAAACTGAAAAATTTCAACGCTTTGGAGGCTTTTTCTGGCTGCTTTTATTAGGAGCCGGCATCGGTCTTCCGTTTATCGCTGCTCTCGGCATGGGACTGGCAGACATGGCGAAGGGAAACCCGTTCGATATCGAATTCGTTCTGGCAATGAGCGTCGGATTCGCATTTGTAGTATGGATTATCCTGTTAATGTTGGTTGCCTGGGGTAATTTTACATCTATATTTGTAAAAAATACCGCTAAGAACGTTAATTCACTTCCATACCATTTCAACAGCAGTTTTACTGGCAGAGCCGGTATGCTGCTCATTGACGTAGAAAACGGTATGATTGGGTTTATTTCCGCATATAATCCGTTGAAAATCCAGATTTTCAATGCATCCCGCATTGCCTATCCCAAGACGCTTGCTTCTATGATGACCGGCGTTCGCTTTGTTTTCGATTTAGACGGTAAAAAGATTACAATGTACACTTTATTATCTAACCGTATGGTCAACTTAAAATCCGGTATCGGCGCAGAAGCCGTATCGAAAGCGGATGCTTTTGTAGAACTTCTGCTCGCAGCAAAGAGCGTTGCTGAATCCAGAGGTGCAAGATGAGTTATTACATACCAGGCATTATCGTTCTAGTTGTATTTGTTGCCGTTATTTTATTCCTTATTTCTTTTATCCGGAATTATATCCGGGAAAAGAGCGGAAAAACCACCTGCCTGAAGTGCAAAGCGGCAGCTCCGAAGATTTCTCGATACCCGTATTTATTCCTTATTCCGGTTTCTTTCGGGGATGTCTATAGCGATGCGGAGAACTATCTTCGCACCCATATGATGCCCATCATGGACAAACAGCAGATTCCTACCGGACAGCGCGCCTGCAAAGTTGAGGTATTTGAATGCCCGCGCTGCAGCAGCAGGCAAGTGGAAATTACGGATTTTCTACAGGTACGAGGAGAAGAATGTCCGAAGTCATATTATAACTTTTCCTATGAATCTTTCCGTCCTTTATTGGAGGCGTGGGAAAATATGATGAATAATCAAGGGATTGGTATGTGATTATGAAAGAAAAATTTGTAAAATTTTTAGAGTTTATTGCAGTTATCATTGCGTTAATTGTTGCCGTTCTTGTTGGTAGGGACTTCGGTATCGAATCCATTCTGCGCGGCAAAGAAGAACCTGTCACATTGGCTATGGCGGAAGATCTTTTGATAGCGGACTGTATCGGAATGCCTGCGGCAGACGATATCCCCCGTATTGAAAACATTCAGACATGGGATGACACCTATTTAAATCTGATGACAATCGAACCGACTGCCATTATACCTACCGGAATCGGTGTCCGCAATACATGGGTTTCCGCCTACAGCACTTCCAGGCGGGGACGTGTACGGTCGCGTCCGGCCGTAAGCGATACGGCGTTCGATTTTTTCGGCGACTATGGGGAATATTACATTATAAAACTGCCTGATGAATCCTATATTCTGGCACAGATGCCAAGAGATTATGCGCTAAAGCTGGAAGCCGGGAAAAAAGTTACCCTTCCGATTGGACAAAAAATATCCGCAAGCAGTGAAGCGCTTCACAAAATTGAAGATTTGTGCGAAGAATATGATGTTTTCACGGACGGAATCTTCTATTGTATCAATGACAAGTGGAATGAAAGCCATTCTTTTCTCGTTATGCTGATACGGTTTGGCATCGGAGCATTAACCGCACTTGTTCTCGGCACCATTCTGATAATGATTGTCGATAAAATATTCAAGGTAAAAGATTAACAGTTCCGAAAACAAACCTCTTACTTCTATAAATAAACCACTTGATGTAAACCTCTTTACATCAGCGGTTTATTTTTTTAGAATGAAAACATGCTAAAAAACGGCAGCTAACAAAAGCAACACAGGAGAAAGGACAATGAAAATCAAAATTGAAATTGAAGAATCCTTAGAAGAAGACGAAGTGCTGATACGCTGCCGCGAATTAACGGAAGAGGTATCGGCAATACAAAAAGCAGTCAGTGAAGTGACGGGCGCGGCGCAGAAATTTACCTTTTATAAAGGAAATACCGAATATTATCTTTCATTAAACGAGATTTTATTTTTTGAAACAGACGAATCGGGCATCAGCGCACATACGAAAACCGACGCCTACCAGACAAAGTATAAACTGTATGAGTTGGAGGATGTTCTTCCGGGATTTTTTATGCGGGTATCAAAATCCACGATTTTGAATACTAACCATATTTATTCCATAGACAGAAATCTGACCGCATCCAGTGTCGTTGCTTTTTTCGGCACACATAAACAGGTCTACGTTTCAAGGTACTATTATAAACCGTTAATCAGCAAATTAGAGGAAAAGAGGTTACATCGATGAAAAAACAAAAAATATTCTGGGGTATCTTTTTTATTGTAGCAGCGCTGCTTATTATTGTCAGCAAACTTGGTCTCATGCCCGATGTGGGCGTATTTTCCATATTTGCAACCATCATTTTAGTATGGATGCTCATACAGGGACTCAGGCACATCAATTTCTACGAAATCATGTTTGCGATTGCTTTTCTCTGCATCATCTATGACGAACCGTTAGGAATTGAAGCCTTAACGCCTTGGAGCGTTTTAGCTGCGGCGCTGTTATTCAGCATCGGATTATCCATGCTGTTTCATGGTAAAAGGAAGTATCACCATCACATAAATATCGCCGGGAAAAGCCATAGCGCTTTCGGAGAAAGCAGCGAGCAGTTCAATGACGAACACCTTATCTGCGAAAATAATTTCAGTGCGGCAATCCGTTATGTTAATTCCGATAACTTCCGTGATGCGCACTTGGAAAACAATTTCGGAAGCCTGACCGTTTATTTTGATAATGCCATTATTCAGGATAATTCTGCTCAGGTATCAATCGAAAATAATTTTGGCGCGACAGCCCTCTATATTCCAAAAGAGTGGAAAGTTGTAATAAACTTAGAGCATTCTTTCGGAAATATTGACGAATACGGCACTTCCGCCGGGAGCAGCGATACCACGCTCTACATTCAGGGAGAAACCAATTTCGGACATATTGAACTGCATTACGTCTAAGAATGGAGGATTATAATGACAAATACATTTTCATCATATAACGTAAAAAAACTGGAATTGCAGGTCGGCTTTGCACAGGTTATCTTCAATACCGCACCGAACGAAGACATTCAGGTAACAGCCGAAGATTTAGCGGACGGCACTTATCTTTGCGAAATGCAGGATGATAAATTAGTCGTTTCCTATAAACCGTATAACAGAATCGTGCACTATCCAAGACATACGAAAACGCGGATTACACTTCTGTTCCCTAAAGGTCTCATGCTTGAACATATATCCTTGAACCTGGGAGCCGGAAAAATGAATATGAAAGAATTTCCCCTCTCCTGCCATGATATGGATGTCTCTATCGGCGCCGGAAAATGGAAAGCGAAACAGCTTTCAGTCGCACAAAACCTTCATATTGAAGTTGGTGCTGGGAGCGTAAATCTAAAGCAGGCAAAATCCGGAACCCTGAGACTGAACTGCGGTGCAGGAGAATGCTTCTACAATGGAGAAATTAACGGCGGCTTTCAAGTAGACTGCGCCGTAGGACATTGCGCACTCCAACTTACCAATAAAGAAGATGATTTCGATTATGATATTTCCTGTGCATTGGGTGAAGTTAAAATTAACGGACAAGGAATGAGAAGCATTGCTCTTGAAAAACACCGATCCCACGAGAACGCATTAGGCAAAGCCATATTACAATGTGGGGTTGGCAAAATCACACTGGAAACAGCATAATCGGATTTGTTCTAAAAAAGCGCAAGCCAAACGGCCTGCGCTTTTTTCTAAAGTCTTACATCTACAGGGGTATATTGTCTTACCGGCGGAATTACAGCCTCAAGTCCCTCTGCAATACTCTCTCCCTGCGCCTCGGAATCAGAAACCGGTACACCGTTTGTCGCTTCTTCTCCTTCTTCTCCGGCTTTCTTCTCCTCTGTTTCTTTCGTCTTGTCTTTCTCGGAAGCCTCTTCCATTGTCTCATTCGCTTTGGAAAGCATACTCATTTGAGAAGATGTCGCATCCATCGCTATTTCCTCTACATCGGCAAGTTCCGCCCGTTTTGCACTGGCGTCGCCGTTACGGCTTTCATCCAGCATAATTTCCGTTTCCAGAACGCCTGCACGCCCCTCCATCTTCGTTGCTACGGAACCATGCACTTTTGCCTGATCCATCGCCATATCTGCGGAAATCATAGCTTCCATACTTGCCTGAGAGGGCATTCCCTGTCCTTTTGACTTAGACTTAGCACCCTGCGTCTGCTGCTCTCCGCTAAGCATATCATCAAAAGAAGCTTTTTTCTCCTGCTCCTGTTTACGCATCTCTATCTGATGCTGACGAAGCTGCGCATTTAAATCGCTGATCTGCTTCTGAATGTCCTGACGCTTCTTCATCTTGTTCTCGGTACTCAGTTCCGTATTGGCAGAAAGCTCCTGAAGCTGTTTCTGCAATCTGGATATCTGATTCTGGATATCCTTGCTTACCGGGTCTGTCGCCTTCGCCATTCCGGTTTGTCCTGCCTGCATCCCTGCACTTGCACTGACTCCGTTTGTTCCATTAATTGTCATATCATCCAACCTCCTTGTTGTATTTATAAATTATATCGGAAAATCAAGGCAGCTTTCTTCAAAAAATGTTGTGAAAATGACATTTTATGTCATGAACATTTTATGTCGTGAACATTTTATGTCATGAACATTTTATGTCGTGAACATTATTTGTCATGAATCTTATCCGGAATCCATTTTCTGACTGTCCTATAAATATCCGTCATATCAAGCGGTTTGGAAAGGTAATCGTTCATGCCCGCCTGTTTGTATTCCTCGCGCTGCTCCCCTGCCGTATTGCCTGTCAGAGCGACAATCGGTACATTTTGATAATATGCGCCATCCAGTTTCCGGATTGCCTCTGTCGCTTCAATACCGTTCATAACAGGCATCAAATGATCCATAAATATCAAATCATACTGTTTTTTCCGTACAAGTTCCACTGCCTGCTGCCCGTCTGAAGCCGTTTCCATCTGCATTCCCAAAGGTCTTAACATTTCCTCCGCCACCATGCAGTTAATTTCATTATCATCCACGATTAAAATACTTGCCTCCGGCGCCGTAAACTCTGTTTCTTCCGTATTAATATTTTCCGCCGTTTCTTCCTGTGCACTCTTCTCCTGCGTAACAGGATTGTCATCCTCTGCATTCTGTCCGTTTTCTATCAGATTACAGAAATTATAGCTGTAAAGAGGTTTGTTCATTGTAAGCATTCCCTCCGGGAAGCTGCTCTCTATCATTGGATTATATAAGCCGCATACGGTCGCATGCAAATCTGTCAGTTTTTGTTTTTCTTCCACACTTAACATCTCATAACAATCTGTAAAATAGAAGAGTTCGGAATACTCTGCTCCTTCATCCGCCAAAATATTTCCCACATACAGAAGTCCGTAGCTGTCAGCCAGTTTTTTCAGCATTTCCTTTGCAGCGGCACTCTTCATAGTCCCTGCAACCGCAATCTTATTTTCTTGTGAAATCTGAGCTGCCCTGTTCTCATCGACAACTTTTTGGTGAATAGTAAAGTAAAATTCACTGCCTTTTCCATATTCACTTTTCACATCAATACTGCCATTCATCAGTTCTACTAACTGTCTGGAAATGGAAAGTCCCAGTCCGGTTCCCTCTTTATTGTGATTTTTCTTCGTATCTACCTGTTGGAAAGAACCAAAGAGCTTCGTAAGGTCTTCTTCACGGATTCCCTGCCCGGTATCTTTGACGGAGATAAATAATTCGATATCGTCCTGTACTTTTTCATTTACCCTCACGGTCAGACTGACATACCCCTCTTCGGTAAATTTGGTTGCATTATTCATCAGGTTAATAATAACCTGACGGATTCTCAGTGCATCGCCATAGAGTTTTGCCGGAATATCCGGGTCGATATCAAACAGCAGTTCCACCGGCTTATTTCCAATTCGATTCAGGATAATCATGCCAAGATCACTTAACATAGACATAAAACTGTATTCATCATCGACAAGCTCCATTTTACCCGCTTCGATTTTCGACATATCCAAAAGATCATTGACGATGGTTAACAGCGCGTTCCCCGAATTTTGGATATTCATCAGATATTCTTTATCCTGCTTCGGTAAATCCCTGCGGAGCATAATCTGCGTCATTCCCACAATGGCGTTCATCGGCGTACGGATTTCATGGGAAACATTGGAAACAAATGCGGATTTTGCGCGGTTTGCCTCGTCTGCACGCTCCTTTTCCTCTTTGACACGTTCCATCAGTTCATACTGTTCCGTAATGTCCACCAACAGCATTGTATAACCGGTCAGTTTTCCGTTCTCCCGTATTTCCATTTTCTTTTTATGATAATATTTTCCCTGAATCTGCTGAATTTTCTCCGCATCCATAAAAAGCCTGCATACATCGCCGGATACTATCTCGTTTTTACGCTTGTGATTTAATTCAGGAAATACTTTACCTGCATAGGAATTAGAATCCAGATATCCGTACATCTCATCAACGACAATAAAGGCGTCCTCCATCTGGTCAAATGCCCATTGCTGTCCAAGCTCCATAATACCGAAAAATTCATTCCGGTGAATGCTGATAATAATCACCAAAATAGATAATGAGGTGCAAATCGGCACAATGTCAAACGGGAAGTGAAATTGCAGCATCAATGCCAGAGAAGCCGTAATAACAAACTGGGCTCCTGCCAGCCTGGCAAGATTATATTTCTCTGTCTTAATCTGTACCAGAAACATCCGACAAGTCGTATAAATCATACCGCACAGCCCGATCATGCAGATGATACAATAATGTATAAAATAAAAGGCTCCCGGAATCGTATGAATCATAACAAGCCCCGTTCGGGAATCCCACAGAAAATCAAGGCGCTCAAAAACCAATCCGAAAGTGTCACCCGTCCAAGTCAGAACAAGGAAGATAACCTCTAAAACAGACCAGGCAGAAATCAGCGCCACCGCCCACTTATACGGCTTTAAACGCATATAGGTCCATAAAAACAGCGCAAACGTCAAATAAAAGACCGTACTGCCCAGATATTCCATTTTTAACGCTATGTGCGCTCCCTCATAGGTTGTTGACAGCAAAAGCAGCAAATAGCTGGCGTTTATAATCAAACAGCCGAGATTGGCAAACAGCAGATACATGGATGAATTGCTCTTCGCCCTTTTTAAAAGCACCACACATCCCGCAAACGGAACAAGGATGCCGATAAGTTGTATAATATTTACTATAATATGTATTATCATTTCTTTCTCTCTTTTCTACTTTCTATAGTCTTTTTCATTCCTTATATAATATGATGTTGGGGTCAACATCATATTATCATAAAATATAAACATTGTCATCAAGGCTGTATTTGCTAATTCATTTAAATTATATTACAATATAACTATATAAAAAACTTGCTTTGCAAATTATCTAAAGGAAAATATAAGAAAGGGTATCATCCATGAAACCGGTTATTCATCAGGAAAACGTAAAACCATTGTTTGCATCCGACTATATCAATGTCTATGACTTACAATATGCGGAAGGGAAGCATTACTATAACGCCAGCAGGAGAAAACCTGAAAATCTGCCTGCCACAAAACCGGATGCGGATTTTATTTCCATGCTGCCGGATGCTGTTACCTGTGTTGTCATCATTAAAGAAAACGGAAAAGAGCCGAAACTTCTTTTAACGGAAGAATACCGCTATCCTGCCGGGCAGTTTCTTCTAAGCCCTCCGGCGGGACTTTTAGATAAAGAAGATGCGGACAGCGGCTCACCTGTCCTGTCTGCTGCCAAAAGGGAGTTGAAAGAGGAAACCGGTATCGAATTGCAGGAAAGCGACACCCTGACACTTATCAATCCCCTGCTTTTTTCCTCTCCGGGTATGACGGATGAGAGCAATGCGCTGGTATGTGCGGTTGTCAGCCTGAATGACTTGTCATCCCTTTCCCAAAAAGGCGCCGTCGGCAGTGAACTTTTCCACGGTTTTCATCTTCTTTCCGCCAATGAGGCAAAAGAAGTCCTGAAAGCGGGAAAAGACGCAAAAGGTATCTTTTACTCCGTGTATACCTGGGCTGCGCTGATGTATTTTATTTCTGATTTATGGAGGTAGAGGCTTTGCTATATCATTATACTAACTTTGCTGCCTTTGACAGCATTATCCGCTGTGCGGAACTGCGACTGAATAATATTTTAAATATGAACGATACTTCGGAAATGCGTTTATTTATGAACGGCATCTGTAAAGCGGTTTCCGATAAACTGGTTTTAGACGGAGAAAATGAAAAAAGCCGTATAATCACATCCTTTTTCCAAAAAGAAATGGAAGAAGAATTTCATTATTCGGCTTACGCAGCATGTTTTTCCAAATACAGGGACGATGCGGCGCAATGGGAACGGTATGGAAATCTCGGACAGGGCGTGTGTATCGCCTTTCACAAGAAACTGATGGAAAAAATGATTGGCGGCGCCGTTTCCCTCCAAACCGTATACTATCAGGCTGACATGCGGGAACACCGCCTTGTGGATGAATTTTATAATCTGATAAAAAACACCAAACAGTTTTCCCCGACGCTTCCTGAACTGCAAAGCCTGATGA
>CAMWMM010000089.1 GCA_947175285.1 uncultured Lachnospiraceae bacterium | reverse complement strand
TAAGAATCTTAGAATTGTTCTTTGCTTGATACGATTTTAGCACATTCTGTTTTTCGTTACAAGATAAATTTTATTGAAAATATAAATTAGAATATATAAATTTTTATATAATATCTATTGACAAACAATATTATATGTCGTATAGTATCAGTAACAACAATATTATACGGTATATAATATTATATTTTTCAATAATAATATACAAAACTATAATATGGTTGAAGCGTATTGCAGCAAATGGGAGTATTAGAAAAAGGTGGAAAAGGCAGGAAATATGACAGGCGGGGTTGATTATGAAATATGTAAGAAGAGGGAGAGGAGGATATCGCATGGTTTTTAACACAGGCGCAGCTTTGTTGGATGCTATAGTCCTTGCTGTTGTGTCAAGTGAACTAGAGGGTACTTATGGATATAAGATTACGCAGGAAGTGCGGGAGGTCATCGAAATTTCCGAGTCAACGTTGTATCCGGTGCTTCGCAGGCTTCAGAAAGACGAGTGTCTCGAAGTATACGATATGGAATGTGCGGGCAGGAACAGGCGATACTATAAGGTGACGGAAAAGGGACGCGCACAGCTTAATTTATATATCAGTGAATGGTACCGGTATTCTGCGAAGTTGAACAGTATTTTTGAGGGAGGATTGAAAAAATGAGCAGAGCAGAGTTTATGAGGAGGCTGGCGGAATTATTGGCGGATGTGTCGCCGGCGGAAAGAGAAGAGGCAATACAATATTATAATGACTATTTTGATGATGCGGGAGCTGAAAATGAACAGAGTGTGATTGCATCTCTCGGTACGCCTGAAGAACTTGCAAAAACCATTAAAGCAGGACTGTTTGACGGCGGAAATACGGGAGAATTTACAGAGAAAGGCTTTTCAGGATATGAACAGAGACAGAGTAACGAGATATTAAATCCGAATCAGCTTAATGAAGGAAATGAACAGGCGCAAAATACCCAAGGCGCTCAGTTTACACAGAATGACCCATTTGGTCAACAACAGTATAACGGGCAGCAGTCTACGCAGCAGCAATGGCAGTCAAATAACTCTTATACAAATCAGGCACAGTCCGGGAAAAAGCAGGAGAAACAGCCGATGTCAGGTGGTACGATAGCCTTGATTGTGTTGCTTTGTATCTTGGCATCTCCGTTCTTACTTGGTATCGGAGGAGGCGCTTTAGGGATTATTATCGGTATTCTGGGCGCGCTGTTCGGCATTGTTGTAGGGGTTGGCGCTGTAGGAGTTGCTCTGCTGATTGCAGGAGTCTGCCTGTTTGTCTATGGAGTTACGCTTCTTTTCGGTGCACCGCTTGGAGGGCTTTGTGTGATAGGCGCGGCGATGGTCTGTATCGCAATCGGTCTGGTTTTCTTCTGGTTAGTGGTTATGATTTGCGCTGCATTAATACCGGCAGTTATCAGAGGTATTGTAAAAATATTTCAGAGTATTTTTCCTAATAGAGGAAATAAAGGGGGTGTGGCAGCATGAAAAAATTTACAAAAGGGTGCTTGATTACGGCGTTGATACTGTTTGTATTTGGCTGCGCGTTCTGGGGAATCTGCGGTTACATGGGCGGTTTCAGACAGTTGGATAATCTGAACATAAGCCGGGAAAGGTTTTTCAGTATCGGATGGAACGGTATTAGATGGGGATATAACGGCAACTGGTTTGGCTTTTGGGATGATGATTTCGATGATGACTGGTGGCCTGAGTCAGCAGGAACACCGAGTCTCGTGGAAGTGGGTGATAAGGTAAAAACAGATTATTCAGCTTTAGAGATTACGGATATTGATATTGAACTTGGAGGTAATAACCTTATTATCGAAGAATCGGAAGATGAGTATATCTGGATTGCCAATAACTCTAATGTAAAGACAGTCAAGTATGCACTGAAAAACGGCGTATTTAAGCTTTACTACGGGAATACGGTGAATAACTGGAATGATATTGCGAAAAACAGTAACATCTGCCTGTATCTGCCTGAGGGTATGAACCTGAATACGATAGACATAGAAATGGGTGCAGGGAACATGGAGAGCATCGTGTTGACAGCGAATGAGATTGACATGGAGATAGGAGCCGGAAACTTTAACATAGAGGGACTTTTAAGTGATGAGGTGGATATCAGTGTCGGAGCAGGTAACGCAGAGATAGACAATATTGATGCAGGAGAAGTTTCTCTGGAAGTCGGTGCAGGAAAAATCGTTGTAGACGATATGACAGTAATGAATTTAGAGTTGGAATGCGGTGCAGGAAATGTGAATCTGACGCTGGCCGGCGATGTTACCGATTATAATTATCAGGTGGAATCTGCCATGGGAAATATCAGGATTGGCGATAATAAGTACACCGGAATCATCGGAGAAAGGAACATAAATAACGGCAGCAGCAGGAAAATTGATGTAGAATGCGCAATGGGAAACATTGAGATTGATTTTGTAAAATAACAACTACAGGTAAGTGTCTGCGAAGCAGACGGAAAGGAGCTATTATGGGAAATGATTACAGAAAATTAACACGTTCCACTACCAATAGGTCGATATGCGGCGTATGCGGAGGCATAGGAGAATATATCAATATCGACCCGACTATCATCAGAATTATATGGATATTCTGTTCATTAACAAGCTGCGGAACCGGACTGGTTGTTTATCTGATTGCAGCGCTTGTGATACCGGAACCCTTATAAGAAATTATGCCACAGCGATAATCATTTCAATGAGAATGCGGCGAGTTTGCCGCATTCTCAGAATCGAGTGCGCTGGCACTCGATTTTTTAAAGGTCTTTGCTATGCAGACTTTCCCGATATTGTTCCAGACGCTCATTCATCTTTTTCGCATCTTTTGCGGAGAGACTCCAGGAAATAACTGATACGGCAGCAAAGATAACGGCAATCGCAATCAGCATGGAAAGAATGCTCCTTAAGTGAGTAGGGTGATACCAATTAAACTGGCTGCCGAATCCCAGTACGATGGCATTAATCAGGATATAATGTATGGCAATCCGTATGAGAAGTTCTGTTTTTTTCATCTTATGCTCCCAAGGGTAAAGCAGTGTGGATGCCGTACATAGAAGTGACACGAGTAGAACCTGCCATAAGACATTTGGCGATACTAAGTCTGTCGGAAACAAAACTGTTGTAAAAAGCGCTGTCGCGGTCAGGCTGCAGGTAGTTATAATACAGAACATATTCCATAAAAACATTAGTCTTTTTCTCAAAATCCATACACCTCCTATAATCCCAGTTTTTCTTTCAAATGCGGTACATATTGTCTGGAAACCATCAGCTTTTCTTCGTTCTTCAGGCACACCTCAAATTTGCCGTTAAAGCTTGGACTGAAGTTTTTGACTTTGGCAAGGTTAATGATGGTTGACTTGGATGCGCGGAAAAAGTCCGTATGCGTTAACCGTTCTTCCAGTTCATATAATTTCAGTTTCGTTTCGTAAACATCCTTTTGCGTATAGGCGTAGACACGATTGTCCACCGCATCGAAATAATAGATTTCCGATGGCGGAACCTGAAATATTTTTTCGCCTTTGCAGACCGTGATTTTATCATGGTATGCTTTTAAGGAATAAATTGTTTTTAGTAACTGTTCGTCTACCTGCCGACAGCGGATGATGATTTCCTCTTCCTCTCCGGCAGGGCAGTCCTGAATCGTAATTTTCATGGCGCTCCTTTTTTAGCGGTCTTTCAATTTACGGTTTTTATTTAATATGGCAGCTATCAGGATAGCGATAACAGCATAGGCAAGTAAAACGGCAGCCTGCATCGGGATTGAAATTTCCGTATCATTCCAGAACAGGGTAACTCCCATCTGTTCCCGGAAAGAGTCTCCGGCAATGTCCGGCAGACCGGCGAATGTTTCTGCGACTGCGGCATCCGTACATATCCGTCGCATCATAGCGGCTCCGTGTAAAACCGGCAGGCATTTTAACACTTTCTGCAAAGTTTCGCTCAGTGTGCCAAGCGGCAGATAAATACCGCCTATAAATCCGACAAGTGTGCCGATAATCGTCAGCATGCCGCTCCATGCACTGTCACTGTGGATAAACAGCGCCATCAGATACCCCAGAGCCGAAAATGTAAAGGCATTCAGGGTAATCATGCCGGTTAGTTTAAACAGGGCGGATGCCTCTAACAGGGAATGCCCCTGTATCACGAAATAAATTTCCCCAACGGCAAGCGTGATGAAACACATGAATGTGCCGACAAGCCATGCGGTCAGGATATAGCCTAAAGAAAGTTTGATGCGTTTGACGGGACTGACATAAAATGCGACTATTCTGTGTCTCGTCTCATCACGTACCATTGCGCCTAATACCGTTAATGTTATTGTAACAGAATTTACCACCAAAATACCAGCCATTGTCCAAAGTTGTATTAAATAAGAAGCATTTTGTTCATCGGCAGCAGTATCCCGTTCCCCGAATCTTGCCAGTATCGCTACCAAATCATCGCTGTTCATCTTTCCTAAGAAAATTGCCATTAATCCAAGCACAATGAACATAGACAGCATGGAAAAAAACACAGCCGCCCTATCCCTTAAATAAATGAGAGCATTTCTTTTTACTAAGTAATATATTTCACGCATTTTTTTACAATCTCCTTTTCACCCATTTTTTAATGCTTTTCCCGTAACGTTTAGGAAAACATCATCCATAGTGCCCTGCAGCATTTCAAAACCTGACAGACAGTTTTGCACTTTTTGCAGAATCTCCAATGCAAACATACTGTCTTTTACCGAAATGACAATCCTGTCATTTGCATTTACTATATCATCTTCCTGATAAGACATCTGCTTTAGTAACTGCATTAGCTCGTCCTGTTTTTCCGGCTTCGGTATCAGATGCAGTTTATCTTTGGCGTATCTTTCCTTTAACTCGAAAGGCGTTCCGTATTCTTTTATTTTGCCGCTGTCGATTATGGCGATATGCCTTGCGCATGCGGCTTCTTCCATATAGTGAGTTGTCAGAAAAATCGTTGTACCATCCTCTTTTTGCAGGGTATCCATACTTTCCCATACCAGTTTTCTGGTAGCAGGGTCAAGTCCTGTGGTCGGTTCGTCTAAAAACAGAATCTTGGGCGTATTAATAAGCGCTGCGGCAATTTCACACCGCCTTTTTTGCCCGCCGGACAATTTTTCATACCGTGTTTGATAAATATCCTTTAATTGCAGCTTTTTTCCTATTTCCTCAATCCGGTTTTTCAGGGCGTTTCCGTCAAGTCCGTATAAAGAACCCCTTACATACAGATTTTCTTTGACGCTCAGCCGCTCGTCCAGGCAGTTGTTCTGCCATACAACGCCGATATTGCGGCGGATTTTTTCATCGTCTTTTCCAAGCTGATATCCACAGACCGAAACTTCTCCCGCCGTTACCGGAAATAAGGTACACAGCATATTGATGGTTGTGGATTTGCCCGCGCCGTTGATACCGAGAAAGCCGAATGTTTCGCCCGGCTCAACGTGAAAACTGATATCGTCTACGGCTTTTACCTCGTGGAAATACTTTTTTAAGCCATTTACTGTTATGATTTCTTCCATATATTTTTATCCTTTCTTTTTTTATCTTGATAACGAGGTAAGTATACGATGGAATAGCAGGGCGGACAATGAAATGGAGGTGAGTTGCGTTTTTCGAGGGGTAAGATGCAGGAAAGCTTAGTCCTTGCTTTTATGTGCCGACTTGTATATAATGACAGAATAAGACAGTCGGCAGCAGAAGACCTGTAACCGGCAGCGTTGGAAAAGGAGCATGAGATAAAGATGGACAGAACATATATTAACGAAGTGAAAGAAAAGACAGGCGAATGTGTGAAAGTGCAGGGATTTGTTGAGAATTTCAGGAACAGCAAGTCCATGGCGTTCATTGTATTAAAAGATATTACCGGAAAAGTACAGATAACAATTGAGAAAGAGAAAAATCCGGAACTGACGGAAAAAATAGAGCAGTTAACTGATGATTCCGTCATTACGGTAGTAGGAGAGGTCGTGGAAAATGAATATGTCAAAATGGGCGGCATAGAAATCATCCCGGAAGATGTGTGTCTTGAGAGTATTGCAGATGCAATCCCGATTGCCAGAAAAGAAATTCCCGCTACCAAGAAGAAAAAGGCTGTGGAACGTTCCAGCATTGATCAGAGAATCGACTATCGCTGGATTGATTTGAGGACGGATGAAAACCAGTTAATGTTCAAAGTACAGACGGTGCTGGTCAACGCTATGAGACAGTATCTGTTAGAGGATAATTTCATTGAAATCCATACTCCGAAGTTAATCGGTGCAGCAAGTGAAAGCGGTTCGGATGTATTTGAGGTAAAATATTTTGACAAAAATGCATATCTTGCACAGAGTCCTCAGTTTTATAAACAGATGGCAATGGCAAGCGGTTTTGAAAGAATTTTTGAAGTAGGACCGGTATTCCGCGCGGAAAAATCATACACCAGCAAGCATACAACAGAATTTACCGGATTTGACTTGGAATTCAGCTATATCAATTCTTTTCATGATGTCATGAAAATGGAAGAAGGGCTTATCAAAGCGGGCTTGACGGCTGTAAATGAGAAATTCGGCGAACAGATAAAAGAACTGTTCGGGACGGAGGTCATCGTACCGGAAACGCCGTTCCCGATTGTATCATTGGCAGATTTGTATAAAGGTCTGGAAGAAGATTTCGGTTATAAACCTGATGAGGCGGAAAAAGGTGATTTGACGACAGATGCCGAAAGATTGAGCTATGAGTGGACTAAGAAGCATTTTAATCATGAGTTTCTGTTCGTGACTGATTTCGATGCGTCCAAAAGAGCTTTTTACCATATGAGAAACGAAGAAGGGGTTCCGCTTGGCTACGACTTAATCTGGAGAGGGGTAGAAATTACAACCGGCGCACAGAGAGAGCATCGCTACGAGGTACTGAAAGCGCAGGCGGATGAAAAGGGACTCGCAGAGGATGTGAAATTTTATCTGGAATTCTTTAAGTATGGCTGCCCGCCGCATGGTGGTTTCGGACTGGGCGTTGACCGTTTTACAATGCTGCTTCTCGGGCTGCATATCAAAGAATCGATGTTTATTTTCAGAGGACCGAACAGGCTGAATCCGTAGGAGATTTTTTCAAAAACCGAAACAAAAACAGTGAATATGAGATAAGTTGCATTTTTGGAGGGGTAAGATGCAGGGAAAGTAAGCTGCCCGATATTGCTATGGGTATAGGGCTTTGATATAATGTGACTGCGTAGGAAATTATTACGGAGGACACATACTTATGGAAACAGAAATACTGGAAATATTGGAAACAATGGCAATCACAATCGGCGGATTTCTGATAAAAAAATATGTATTTTTGGAACAGGATATGGAGCCGAAGAAGCAGCGCAATTTTTACATAGTCAGTTTTTTACTGATTAGTATTGTGTTTTTGGCTTTTGGAAAAGATATTGCATCGCTGGCGGCACTGTTTATGATAGAACTAAATATCTGCCTTAGCAGGGAAAACCATAAGCTTCGGAGTTTGCTTCTGCTGATTCCGTTTTTGGGTATTATTAACGGGCTTTTACTTCCGCTTTTGTTTGTACCGCCGTATTTGCTGTCACTGTCCGCGCAGGAAGCTTTTGTTTATCAGTTTGCAGCCTACGGGCTATTGTTCATGCTGTTGGTCATATTCTATGTGAAAGGGCAAAATTGGCGAAGCTGGTTTTATGAGAATATCCGGCACAGGAAGCTGCGGAAATCAGAAAAGTATCTGCTGTGGATGGTCGGGATTTTAATGTTGTTCTTTTCAAATGTAGTGGCAAAGCAGATTTTGGAGACTGACGGAAATGCGGGAGCGGCTGACAAACTGTACGGACAAGAGTTTGCCTTATTTGTCGGCATCAGCAGCATTTCGGCGTTTATCATGTCAGTTACGATTATCGTGCTGATTATGCAGGGCAATAAACGTTCCTTTTATCATGAGCAGCTCTCCAATATGCAATCCGGATTGATTACGTTTATGGCTGAGGTTGTGGAGAATAGGGACGATAATACGGGCGGTCATATCAAGCGCACGGCAGAATATGTGGAGTGTATTACAAAGGAACTGAGAAGGCAGGGGACATACAGTGATATTCTGACGGACAGGTACGTGAGTGATATGGTGGTTGCAGCGCCGCTTCATGATATAGGGAAAATACATATACCGGACGCAGTCCTCAATAAGCCGGGAAAACTGACAGAGGAAGAATTTGAGATTATGAAAACGCATACCACGGCAGGAGAGGAACTGCTTACCCATGCAAAGGCGGAGCTTGGGGAATCGGGTTATCTGAATACGGCGGTGGAGATGGCAGCATATCATCACGAGTGGTGGAACGGCAAAGGCTATCCCTATGGTATCAGCGGGGAAGAAATACCGCTTTGTGCCAGGATTATGGCGGTAGCGGACGTTTTTGACGCACTGACTTCAAAACGCTGTTATAAAAATGCCATGCCGCTTGAAAAAGCGTATGCAATCATAAAGGAGGAATCCGGCACGCATTTTGACCCGGCAGTTGTGGAGGCATTTTTTGCAGCAGAAAATTAAAAGTTATGGAGGATAAATAGATATGGAAATTTTAGAGCAGGAGATTGCAAAGATTGAGGCATCTATTGATAAATATGATGAGGCGGATTTATCTGTAATATATGAGAGCATAGATGCCATTACAAATGCAGGGTATAAATCGGAGGCAATTGAGCCGTTATTACAGTTGTTTGAGCGGCATCCCATAGCTTATTTTGGTGATCCCGGTGCGATTGTGCATTTTATTGAGCAATTCAGCGGGGAATATGAAAACTCTCTTGCAGCATCGGTAAAAAGAACTCCAACCAGTACAACGGTTTGGATGCTCAATAGATGTATTAATGTAGGGGAACATGCAGAGGAATTTATGGGTATTTTGAAAGAAGTTGCAGGCAGGGAAGGTGTTGATAAGTCCATTAAAGAAAGAGCACAAGAATATGTGGAATTTCAGGAAAATCGTTAACTTTCCCTTTATCCGCTAATCAGGTATAAAGTTCAAAGGAGAACTATATGGCAGCATATTTATTTGCCCATTTTATAGGTGATGAGAATAATGGAGAACAAATCTATTTTTCAGTGAGTCAGGACGGGCTGCATTGGAAGGACTTGAATAACGGAAATCCTGTACTTATTTCCCGGATTGGCACCTGTGGAGCGCGGGATCCGTTTCTGGTGAGAAGTCCGGAAACAGGTATTATTTACCTGATTGCCACAGATTTACGGATTGAAGCAGGCTTAGGGTGGAAAAATGCGCAGGAAAAAGGAAGTAAAAACATTATTGTATGGGAAACTGAGGATTTGACGCACTGGACGAGGGAAAGGGCGTGTGAAGTAGGTATTCCCGATGCCGGATGCGTATGGGCGCCAGAAGCTGTGTATGATAAGGAAAAGGAAGCCTTTCTGGTGTTTTTTGCTTCAAAGGTAAAGCGCGAAGGAGAGGCAGAAGGAAAACACAGGATATATGCTGCATATACGAAAGATTTTAAGACATTTTCAGAAACGTTTCTTTACATGGAGAGAGAGAAAGATGTGATTGATACGACAATATTGGAATGCGAAGGCAGTTACTACCGCATATCTAAAGATGAAGTGGATAAAAGGCTGATTTTGGAGATGTCAAATTCTCTTACGGGTGAGTTTGTCAGAATCAACTCATCTGTGTTGTCCAAGCTGCAAGGCGTAGAGGGACCGGAAGGGTATCTGCTTCCTGACGGGAAAACATGGTGTCTGATAGCAGATCAGTTCATGGCAGGAAAAGGCTACCTTCCCATGGTAACGGAAAATTTGTCATCCGGTGATTTCAGAATATTATCACAGGATGAATATGATATGGGACAAACGAAAAAACGCCATGGAGGTATCCTGCAGATTACGGATGAGGAATACGAAAGGTTTTCATATGCATTATTATGAATTGGAGTTTTATTATGAAGATGGCTCTCACTTTCCGGTGAAACTGCTGCTTGCGGAAGAGATAGATTTTGTGCAGTTGATTCATAGCTATAATGATAATGTTAAAATCCATCTGGAGATTAGACGTAAAAAGCAGGGACAAATGGGACGGAAACAAGGAAGTGGAACTGACTTTGTACGGCATGGGGGTGACATGGCTGCTCTGGCTGGTTTGGCTTTGTTTGTCTGTTTATCTCTTTTTCTATAGTTCTGTTCGGTCGATGGCGCTTGGACTGCTTGTGTTATTGGGGAGCGGATTATTTTATTATCTGTTTTTTGTCAGAAGCGCCCGAAAGATAACAGAAAAAGCCAAAGATATTTTCATAAATTTTCTTTTAAAATCTTTTTCATAGCATACATAAACTCAATCAGGATATGCTTTTCCTGCGTAGTGCAGGATTTCATGACATTTATAAACTCCTGACCGAAGTTGATATCCTGTGTTTCTACAATATTTTCCAGAACAAGATAATCCAGGCTGCATTCGAGAACATTTGCAATGTTGACAAGTGTTTCAATCGATGGATGGGCATTTGCAGTTTCGATATTGGAAACATGCTTCGCCGATATACCGATTTTCTCTCCAAGAGCCTCCTGCGTCATATGTTTTTGAAGTCTTAAACGTTTTATTCTTTTTCCAATCGCCGAATAATCTAACATGTTTCTTTCTGCTCCTATGTGAAATTGGGTTATCAGGTAATTCCTATTGTAACGTGGAAAGTATTGCATTATAATACTTGACAACAATAGAGTCTTTCAATACAAGGGTGCAATGAATTTCAATCAGCCTTAAATCTTATTTTTTTAGACTGAGAACGGAACTATTGCAATACAAAAAGTATTGTGATACAATACAAAATCAGTAAAGAGATATGATAAAGGGCTGATGTACTGTTGCAAAGAATAATAAGGAAAATACCATGGATAGTGCTTCTTTTGGCAATTTTGATTGCGAATGCCTTGTATTGGTGTACAAGGAAAGAGGGGTTTTATATTGATGAGTTATGGTCGTACGGACTTAGTAACGGTTATTATATGCCGTTTCTTCATCAAAAAGAGAACTACATGAATAATTGGCATCAACCGGTATTTTATGAGGATTATCTGATGGTAAGGACAGATGAGGTTTTTTCCTATGATTCTGTTTATGATAATCAGGTGAATGATGTTCATCCGCCCTTTTATTATATGCTTTTGCACACAGTCTCTTCTTTGTGTTCTAACCGGTTTTCTAAATGGTTTGGTCTGCTAATAAATTTATCGTTTTACTGTGGTTCGCTCTTTCTTTTGTATAAAATCAGTGGACAGATATTAGGAAAAAGAAAGTGCGTCAGATTTATACCGCCTTTTTTATATGGTCTTAGTATAGGAGCTGTTTCAACCCTTATTTACATCAGAATGTATATGCTTCTGACCTTTTGGGCACTGCTTTTTGTATTTTTGGTTTTTAAACTTATGAAAGAAGAGGTACATAAAAAAAGAGTTCTGATGTTGTTTACAATCGGACTAACGACAATGGCAGGATTTTTGACGCAATATTATTTCACTATATTTCTATTCTTTTTTTCAGTGGCTTATGTGATTTGGAATATGACTGCCCGCCAATGGCGCAAGGCTGCAGAATACTTATTTACGGTTTGTATGGGTGTTGCAGCCGGTATTCTGATTTTTCCTGCTTCTCTTAACCATATTTTTCAGGGAGAACAGGGGCGGCGCGCTTTTATCAATGCGGCAAATGGTATTCATTTGTTTTTAAAACATTGCGCGCAGTATCGTGATACTGTAATAAGTGAGTTCTTTGGAAATGGGCATATCAAGCAGCTTTTTCTCCTGTTTGCCTTTCTCATTCTGATAATTGCGGCGATATGTTCTGCTAAAAAGAAAAACTGGAAGATATGTATATGGGATACTGTTCCTAAGGCAGAATGTCTTATGCTGTTTATTGCAGTGAGCGGTTATTTTTCCGTAGTTGTACAAATTTCACCGGAAGTTGTGGACAGGTATCAATTCATTATTTATCCGTTTTGTGTTCTGTTAGCGGTTGCTGTTGTTATATATCTGCTCCGACAGCTTGGAAAAGAATGGGGTATATGGATAGTTGCGGGAGTCTGTCTGGTGTTTATGCTTCAGACTTATGCAGTACAGCCGGTTCCTTATGTCTATAAAGGTTATCAGGAAATTCTTGATAAGCTTGGAACGGAATATAAAAGTGTTCCGGGTATTTATGTGACAGCCGGTGATCATTTGTTAATCAATAACTGCCTCTTTCTTTCGCAGCAGGATATGACGTATCCCTTATGTGCGGAGCAGATAGACGAACTTCCTGAAATATGTAAAGGGATTGATGCGAAACAACTGATTTTGTATGTTGATATATATTATGACGAGCAGCAGACAGCCGAAAATGTAGCGGAATTATTGGAGTATCAATCGTATGCGCTCTTGTATGACAATACTTTTACCCAGATTTTTGTATTGTCCCGCTAGGGATAGGAAGAATATTTTCCCTAAAACAGGAAAAAATAGCGGATATGAAGAAAAAA
>CAMWMM010000088.1 GCA_947175285.1 uncultured Lachnospiraceae bacterium | reverse complement strand
CGCATGACCTTACCGAACATAAAGTCATCCCGTAACTTAAGTTCTTCAAATTTTTTCTGACACATTGCAGAATCTCCTTTCTTTTGTCCTCCACAGGAGATTCCACCCTTGAAAGTGCACTAGCGCTCAAATTTTTATCTTTGGAAATCCCTGCTTTAGTTTGTTGTGGATAAAAGCATAGATTTCTTTGATAAAAAGAGTTGATGTTAGAATAACTCAATAGAAAATAGAACTTATGCTTTGCTATCACTATAACAATAATACGAAATTATGTCAAGTAAAGATTGTAAAAAAATGAATTTCTAATTCTAGCTTTACTCAGCCAAACGTTAATGATAATATTTAAGTGAATTATCAATTAACTGTTATGAATCAGGAGAACCACCAAAATGGATACAATGAAATATCGCTTCAAGCAGTTGGATGAAAGTGCCGCTGCCATTATCAAAGAGTTATTTGTCTCTGTTTTTACGATAGAACCTTGGAATGATGACTGGTCAAACGAAAATCAATTAGATTTATACATCCATGATTTGATTAGTCAAAATACCTCCCTGACTTTCGGATTATACGAAGGCACGAAGTTAATTGCCTTATCTATGGGGCATATAAAACACTGGTATACCGGTACGGAATATTATATTGATGAATTATGCGTCATTACCTCCAAACAGGGAAAAGGAGTGGGCACACTATTTGTAAGCGAGATAGAGAAAGCCTGCAAAGAGTTAGGGCTGACCCATATTTTCCTACTAACGGAAAACAATGTTCCGGCATTTACATTTTATAAAAAACAGAAATTTTATGAATTGAAAAATAACGTTGCATTTGCAAAAGAGTTATAACATATTAGGAAGAGGGTAATCGCGGTGAAAATATTAGTATTCTGTGCAAAAGGCTTTGAAACGATTGCGTCTGTCCGCGTCGCCGCCTTGCCTATTGGGAAAAGCGGCGTGCTGAAAAACAGAAAATATTGTGACAGATAACAATATCATTACTTCCTATTGCTCGGAAACCGCGCCGGATGTTGCATTTGAACTATTAAAGAAGTTATGCAGAGAAGAAAAAATGCTGGTCGTTAAACAGGCGATGGGGTATATTTAACTTAATCTACCGGAATCCATACTTCTGACCTGCCTTGCCGTATCCGGATTCCTGCTATTTCCTCTACCTGAATTGGCGCAGCGAAAAGCCGATAGCAATAAAATGCTCTCCCTGCCTCCGTCGTCTCACCGCTGCCGGATGCCCCTCCGGTAGCAGACAATCCTACGGTGCTTCCGTCTTTTAACACAACGGCATCTAAAACAGGCATGACCGCCGTACTCTCCCGAATACCCGAAAAACGAACGGACATAGAAGAAACTGCCATTTCTTCCACAGACAATCCAAGCTGTTCAAAAGCCTCTTCCTGTTCTTCAGGAATTACTATGCCCTGCTGCTCTACGGCATCTCCAAGATTAAACTCCGTAAGGACTTCATCAGGGTTTTCCGGCTGTTTCGCCCTTTCTACCACCTGAATCACATCTCCACTGCTAAATCTCTCATTTTTCTCCACGGTAAGTAAAAGACTTCCTGTTATAACCCCGTCCTCTTCTACTTCCGGGTTTAGAACCATGACGTAACCTGTTATCCCGCATGCCCGTTCAGAGTCCTGTGAAATACCATACCATAAATCTGCACAATCCTGACGGTATCCTGCCAGTAATCCCGAATTCCACATAGTTGATTCCTCGAATGTATAACCTGCCGTTATCTCTTCATATCCTGCAGTATCAGGATTCATAATATAACGAAACGGAACAAACAGGTAATTTTCGTCATATAATGCGGCTTCCAACCGGAATGTACCGTTTCCCCTCACAATTTCATTATTCAATGCAGCTCCGTACTGCGCATAAATATTCTGCTGTTCTTCCGTAGATTCCTGTCCGTTTTGTGTTAAAAGTTTCATTGCATCCGCAAGCCTGTCCG
This sequence comes from uncultured Lachnospiraceae bacterium, assembly GCA_947175285.1. Next base: position 10,608 of record CAMWMM010000088.1, on the reverse strand, counting down.
TCAAAGAGAATTCGTTTGCGGCATATACCGTCATGCCTGATAACAAAAGCGCTCCCACACATACCGCGGCACGCACGGAAAATGAATGTTTATTCTCATTCAAGGCAAACCCGTCTGCAGCTTCCGTAAAACGCTGCCATATTCTGTCTTTTTGTTCTTTATCCAAATGAATCTGCTGATAGATATTTTTAAACAGTTCTTGTTCCATCCTGAAATTCCTCTCTTTCCTGTAGTAGTTTTTGTTTCATAAGCTTTTTGGCGCGGAGCAGTCTGGCTGATACCAGATTGGGGGTAACGCCCAGAATCTCTGCAATTTCCTTTACCTGATACTCCTCATAATAGCGTAGATATAGTACAATCCGGTATTTAGGAGGAAGACAGGACAATATTTCATATAGTTCATTTTCCTCCTGCCGCATGAATGGTACAGCAATTTGTCCTGCATTCTCTATGGAACAGGTTCGCTTTAACCAAACGGAAGAAAGTATGCTTTTGCAGTAATTCACTGTCACGCGGATAAACCATGCCTTTTCATGCTCACAGCTTTCAAACTGCGGCATCTTTTTCAGATACCGCAAAAAGACTTCCTGAACAGCATCTTCAGCAAAAGACACGGAATTTCCATAAGATATGGCAATCCGGTAAATCATATCCGAATATCGCTCAAATAATTTTTTCGCATCACAATCCGTACCCATAATTACCCCCTTTTCTATAAATATCAAATCCGCGCATGCCAGGTGAAGTAAAAAAAGTATTAAGTGCGCATTCACACTTAATACTTCTCAGGGTGTTAAAATCTGACAAAATAAAAATATTTTCTTATGGTATCCTTCCTGTCAGTGCTTCCACAATCTCCGGGAACTTCCAAGTCTTATTTTCACGGTCTAACAGCGTATATTCCTCACAATCCCACCAGATGCAGGGAATGCCGTAACGCTTGGACTGCGTCATGTAATAATTAGTCCAATCCACACGCGCCTCTGTATTTTCTTTATCCTTGCACCCAAATTCTGTGAGAATAACCGGGATATTCTGTTCAATGAACAGAATATTCATATTCTCAAAAGCCTTGGACACCCGCTCTCTGGTTTCTTCCGTATCCCAATCCGAATTATCGTCTTCTATCTGACAAAACAGGTAAGGGTCATACATATGAACCGATACAATCAAATGATTATCATCCGGTACACTCATGTTCTGCATAGCTTCCATTTCAGATGTATTCACATAGGGACATACCAACAGATAGCGTTTTTTGTTCTCACCGCCCGCAGCTCTTATCGTTTCGACAAAATCTTCATTCAATTTATCGACCATTCCCCTTAGTTCTTCCGTGCCGGAATTCCACTCATATTCACTATCCCGTAATCTTGGCTCATTCATGGATTCAAATAACAGCCTCTCATCATATTCCTGAAACCGCTCTGCAATCTGCCCCCAGATAATTACAAACTCTTCCCTAATCTCTGTTTCACGCTCTATCTCAAGGTTCAGCCATTCCTCATGATGCAAATCCAGAATTACATATAGCCCCTCTTCCAGCGCCATATCCACTACTTCCTGCACCCTATCCATCCAGACATCGGAAATCCGATACTCTGCATCCAGATGATCCTCCCATGTGACCGGGATCCGTACCGTTTCAAATCCTGCTTTTTTCATTGCCCGAAAAGTTTCTGCGTCCGCTTTGGGATTATCCCAGCACGTTTCATATTCCAGCTCACCCGCATCCGGTTTGTAATCCCAAAGCCCTGTAGAATCCAGCGTGTTTCCCAGATTAATTCCCACTCCCATGCCTCTGACAAATTGGAGCGCCTCTACCTTGCTTTTCAACACTATGCCCCAAAGTGTAAAACCCACAAATAAGCATAATATAGCGACAGCGATTATGCCTGCAGCTATTTCTTGTTTTCTATTCATACCAGTAACTCCATTTCATTAAATTCTCCTGTCTTAATCCGTGCATTTGCCGTAGCTTCTTTTTCCTGTTCATTTTCCTTTCTGTGATGTTCCATCATCCAGTCAAGCAATTCGTTTCTCCTTCTCTTACTTTTCAAAAGCTCCCTATAATTAACCACATTATAAAGCTGCAGTCCTTTGCGAATTTCTGACTCATACTTACAGTTCAGGATGATATCATCATTTACGGCAAGCTGCAGATACTCCGGCGTATCATCATCCTCCACCGTCAGGCACACATAGTTATAGTCAAATACCTTCACTGATGAAATTCCTCTATTCAGGCTGGGAATTCTGTCATCAATAGTGACACGCGGATAGTTTCTTTTTTGATAAAAAGGCGGCGTAACCCTCTTTTGCATATTCAGCTTCAGATCCTCAAAACCGCCGCTGTCCTTTTTAATCTCCATGGGCACCGTCGGAATCCTATCATAAAGAATTCCCAGAAGTTCATCATAACTGCCATTGATATCCGTAATCTTCATCGAGTAAACCCATTCATCATCCCGCGCACTCACATGCACTACGGCAGCAAACATATCCACATGATAGTCCTCGGTATCCAGAAAGATCTCCACATTTGTATTTTCTTCAAAGAAATAGGGTTTCGGGAGCACTATGGAAATTCCCGCTTCTGAAGCATCCTTTGTCACGCCTGTATACTCTTCGCCCTGATATCTCACCCGACATGGCATATGCACCATAACGCGCTCGGTCTTTCGATAGGGAATTCGTCCGTCCACGAAAAACAACGACATCACTAATAAGAAGAGATTATTTACAAGCCAGAACAACACTACAATCGGTCCGAATGAACCGCTGTCTAATATTATCAAAACACATCTGATAATTCCCCAAATAGACAAGACGATTAACAGCAGAAAAGGAATAGCATAAAGAAAGTTTTTCCCTTTTTCATTCTTTTGCTCCCCTTTGCTCGTTACCTTAAATTTTTTCATGGAAATACCTACTGTTTCAAATAACACAGGCAAAAGCATATAGGGAAACAGCACTGTTTCGTATATATTCGTCCATTTTGTCGAACGGATATTACGGCTTAACATCCTCAGACTGACATTACTGCTGATATACATCGGCAGCCAGAAAAGCAGCACCTGAGGAAGCGTACACTTAAAGACCATAAACCCAAATGTGGCGTACATAATCGGAGACATAATATATATCAATCTTTTTAAAGGTGCATACCAATACCAGATAGATGCCCAGTAATTCAATTTTTGTGAAAAAGTCAGTTCAGGTGCAGCAAAAATATGCATCTTTCTTCCCGTAGCAATAACACCTCTTGCCCAACGGGTTCTCTGCTGTACCAAATCTTTTAAATCCTGAGGGGATAAGCCCGATGCTAACGGCACCGCCGTACCAAGACTGACATACTGCTTCTTCTCAATCAAAATTCCAGTGGCAAAGTCCTCTGTAATTGCCCCTGTGAAAAAACCGCCGATTGACTCTAACGCCTCTCTGGAGAGCACTGTATTGGAACCGCCATAGATAACACTGTTTGTCTTTGTACGCGCCACCTGTATATCTTTGTAAAAATAATCCTGCTCATTGGGAATTCTGGACTCTGAATACAGATTGAACTGAAACAAATCCAGATTATAAAAACTCTGCGGGGACTGAAGAAAGCCTATCTTAATCTTATCCTCTTCTTTCCTGTCTCTGTTACGAAGCTCCGCATCCACGAAATACGGTATCGTTCTCATCAGAAAATTGCTTCTCGGAATCATATCCGCATCAAAAGTAACCACATAAGGGGAATCAGAATGTGCCAACGCATTATTCAGATTTCCGGCCTTTGCGCCTTCATGGTCCTCTCTGTCCAGATAATTTACACCCATCCTCGCTGCCAACGCCTTCATTTCCGCCCGGTGTCCGTCATCACACAGATAAATATGTACTTTCTTAGGGTCCGGATATTTCATCCTTGTACAGCCCCGAATCGTCTTATAGAGCAGTTCCACATCTTCGCTGTAGGTAGCGATAAAAACATCCACATCTGGGAAAAGCTCAGTCGGCACATCCTCCGGGAAAGGATAGTCTTCCACAGAGTACATGTTGGCATAATGAATAAATGCCTCCACCATACCTAACACCTCTACTACCAAAAGCGAGATTCCGGCAACCACCGAAACAATTCCATACTCGAAAGGAATCGTAAAAAAGATTCTCCATATCAAATATACGACCGTACAGAACATATTCAGCAAAAACCAGAGCTTTCCTTTCCAGTTATGAAAAAAGCTGCGCATAAATGAACCAAATGTCAAACGTTTCTTTGCCATTTCCTACTCCTTCCTAAAGAAGTTAAAAGCACCTTCATTTACAATATTATAAGGATAGATTTCTATGATAATGTAATCGAATTCGTTCTCTTTCACATATCTTTCAATATCCAAGTCATCCGAGTCTTCCAATGACCATATCGCATCAATCTGCCCGCACATTGGCGCCAAAAAAACCATCATTGGCGAGAAATAGGAATCTCTGATTGCAAAAATCCGGCATCCGTCAGGATTATCCGTGTTGATAATTTTCTCATAAGAACGCAGACCATCAAGATAAAGAGAATACTGTGATTCCACATAAATATCCTCATTTATTAAAAGCACATCTGTATCCATCAAGGCTTCCTTTGTTGTTCCATAGAGATACTCCATCTCTTCCGTCGAGTCTAAATAATATCTCTCATAATGACACTCAAAGTTCGGCCAATATGCCTCAAAATCCTCCATACCGCTGAAATTTGCCCCAGTCTTTCGTCCCATGGAACCTAACATTCCATTTCGATATATCACACTCTCATACTGTGCAGGGTCCAGATAATAATCATCCGGATCCAAATCTACGCCAAATTTCTCTTCCATCTGTTCTACTAACACTTGTGTTGCCTCGAATGCCGCCGGAATCGTCCAGTGGTGGTCAGTCTTAAAAAAAGCGTCCTGAATCGATATATCTTCATTAGGAACATACTTTCTTCCGTCAACCGTTTCTACACCGTAACGATTCAGGAGAAACAACAATTCATCTACAAGACTGTTGGGATCATCAATCGGCATTCCCGTGCGGAAATTCGTCACACCACGTACATATTTCCCCGGCGGAACATAAAACAATACTTTAGTTCCATTGGACTCCACATAATCCTGCATACGCTTAACTCTTTGGGCATACCGCTCCATAGCGGTGGTATCTTCTCTAAAGAAAGAAGCCAGGTGCAAATATCCATCCTCATCCTTAATATATGTAAAATTATTAATTTCTCTTTTGTCTAAGAGCACTTGAATATAAGAGTAAGTTTCAATAAAGCCCATTCTGCCATACATAGACTCATTGATACTCTCATCCAGATCCCCCACTGTATTAGTAAGCACTTCAGGAGCCGTCTGCAGTGTTATACCGCCCGCCAGATTCTCCTTCACCACCTCTAACCACTCCCCAGCGCCGTACCATGCGTTTATGCCTGCATAACCAAACAGCACGATTAGAAAGAGAACCGCAAATATCTTTTTTCTCAAAATATAGGCTTTCATCGGATTTTTCTTCTTTTTCTTTCTTCTCACAAAGCCACCCCACTAGAAATTAAAGTAAATAAACGGATTATAAGAACCGCTTGCCATATATGCCACACAAATTACCAGAAGTATCATCAGCCCAATTGGATAACACAAAGTACATATCCGATTGATGCCCGATTTTGGATTTTTAAACAAAATTTCATTCATATTTCTGGCAATCGGCATGGAAAACAACACCCCCAGTATCAAAAAAACCAGATTTTCCCGAACAAGCATTACCGCCAAATCGCTGTAAAAACCGTTGTTATTTACACCAAGCATATTCATGTAAAAACGTCCTGCCTGATAAAGGTTATCCGCACGAAATACTACCCAGAGTGCATTGACAACCATCAATGTGTAGAAATGCTGCATAAATTTGCTTTTCATCTTCTTTGGATACTCGAAAAAACGCTCTGCAAGCTGAAAAGCAAAATACATGAGTCCCCAGAAAATAAAGTTCCAGTTTGCGCCATGCCAGACTCCCGTCAAAATCCACACTATCAGCATATTACGCACCATAAAATCCTGATTGTTCACACGACTTCCGCCCAGCGGAAAATATATATATTCCCGAAACCAGTCTGTCAGGGAAATATGCCATCTTCTCCAAAAATCTGAAATAGATGTGGCAATATAAGGATAATTAAAGTTCTCTGGAAACTTAAATCCAAAACACAGTCCAAGTCCGATTGCCATATCGGAATATGCCGAAAAGTCAAAGTAAATCTGCAATGTGTAAGCAATACTCCCAAGCCACGCCAGCATTGCCGGAATCGCCATTCTCTCTGTCCCAATCATCGACAGCTGAAAGACATTATCCGCAATCCCGGCAAAGCAGTTTGATAACAGTATCTTTTTGCCTAATCCCACTGTAAATCTGCTGATTCCCATAGAAAACATATCAAAACTTGATTTTCTGTGACGAATCTGCTCTGCAATGGAATTATACTGAATAATCGGTCCGGCAATTAACTGTGGAAAGAACGCGATATAGAGTCCCACATAGAAAGGATTTTCCGCCTTCACCGTTCCGCGGTATACATCTACCACATAAGACATCGCCTGAAATGTGAAAAAGGAAATACCTATCGGCAATGGCATCGATACCGGCTCTAATCCCACAATCTCCATCACAAATCCCAGATATTTGAATACAAACAATGTCGCGATGTTAGCGGCAATCGCTATTATAAATATAATCTTTCTAATCTTTATCCCCGGCAATTTCCCAATAAGACCTGCCAAAATCGAATTAACCAGAATGGATGCAATCATCAAAAGCACATACAGCGGTTCTCCCCATGCATAAAACACAAGACTTGCAAGCAGCAAAATCACGTTCTGACATATCCTGGAAAAAGAAAACATATAATACAAAAGCAGTACAATCGGGAAAAAGATAAATAAAAACACGATACTTGAGAAAAGCATAATATATTCCCCCTCCGGCAGCTATCGTTTTTTTCTGTATTTCAGGTAACTGCCGACAAAAAAGAGCAGTAACAGAATACAAACAATCCGTATTCCATTGATGATAAGAGGATTCTCCAACAGCGACAGAAAATAATCTCTCTCCGGTACCGCCTCTGCGGCAATCTTGTTAAGCAGTATCATATATTCACTCAATCCTTCCTAATAATCAAGACCGAGGGCATGAAGAACAACAGCATAATAATCAATAAAAACAATCCGTTCTCACTGCGGATGGAAGTATCATAAATTGTTGATCTCTCCAATATACGAAGTTCTGTCTGCATCGATCTTCCATGTTTATACAAATATGTCTTAATATTATAAATTTCCTGATCATAGTTAACATTAAAACGGCTAACCAGCGTATCACTATTATCCAGATAATCAAGAAGGTAATAATTACTCCCGCTTTTCCCGGAATCATCATAATAGTCAGCCGCCCAACGATACCACTCCCGTTCTCTTGCCGATTGTATATAAGCAACTGTTTCATCAATAACATCGCAAACATGTTCATGAGAAAGCGTACTCTTCCTAAGTTCTGCATAACGTGACTGTAATAGTCTCACGAACCGCTTGTCTTTAGTAAAGCGGTCATAAAACGGACGTTCCTGAAACGCCATCGTTTCCGTTTCCATCTCATCCAGAAAATAATTGTTCATTGCCTGGTCAAAATCCCATACCGGTCCCACTTTAAGCGGCTCCCCGGAATTTTTATACATATAAGTCGAATGCATACCCGCATCATAATTTCCGAAATACTCATTCAGCAGAAAATAATCCGCAAATGAATTGATATCAATATATTTATCATATGTATCGAACACTTTCTCACTATCCGAATATATCACCTGCTCAATCTGGGAAAAATCTTTTTCAATATAGTCCCTGGCACGATCCGTGATTCTATTCTCGGAAGGGTATTTAACGCCAATCCACTCGCTCGAAATATCCGCGAGCCTTCCATATGTGTCCAGCATCAAATCAAAATGTGTAAATCTATCTCTCCGGACAATATAACTTGTGTACAGGTTTTTCTCCTGAAATTGGTCAATGGGAATTCGATTATCATCTCTTGCTACCGTTTCCATCATCAGATAAAGTCCCTGATAGATATACTGACCGTCTTTTTCTAAAACCACTTCACAAAACTGACTGTCAGGCGTCACCTCCGAGACTTCCGAGCAGATTCGATAAGCCAGATAATTTCGAATCATACTTTTATCCGCCATGCTTCCATTTAATATCCAACTGTCATGAGCTCCCATGCCCAAGACGTCTACATTATTTTCTAAGCCATCCTCTGTTTTAAGTTTTAACAAAAACTGTGACTTGTCAAAAGCATAAGAAGTATGTCCGCGTTTTTTAATCAGAAGCTCACTCTCTGCCACCGGCTGATCCGTTATGCAGTTATTAAATGTACCGCCATCTATAATGCTGATATGCCCCGCGATATAAGGTTCTTCACCTGTAAGGAATTCCGTCTGATTTTTATAGCCTTTATAATCCGCAAGTTCTTCTTCCATAGATAGAATCACAATAGGCAGATTAGTGTGAAATCCTTCCTGCACTACATAATTTTCATCCAGATAGCAAATCGGGTCCTCCGTATGCGGGTCCGGCGGTAAGTCAAAATAAGTGTTCTTGTTGACAGTCCTGTTCCTGCTTTCTCCATAGCCACGCAAAGCGCTAAGCCCTAATACTGCCAGAATCATCAGTCCGCACACGCCAAACAGGCACACCTTCTTCCATCCCTGAGTCATAGCCTCATCATCCCCTATTGATTAATTTCATCATCCTGTCTGACCAGACTAATCGAAGTCACGCCCTCAATTCCGGACAGATTTTTCACAAGCTTTCCATTTCTTTTCTCCGATTTTCTAAGCTGTTTATCCGACACTTCATAAATAAATTCTTCCTTATGTGTTCTGACAGCGCGATTATGTACACGAAGAGCAGCCTTACCGCCAAAAAGGGTATCCATATGCTTTTCAATCTCTTCTCCTGCTTTCGGTTCACTGTTTACAATCACCATAATACGCTCATTATTACGGATAAAGCCAAAGAGAATCAGGAACGCGAAAATCAGTGCAGAACCAAGTCCCGCAATCAGATAATCGGAAACGCCGCAGCAGATACCTACCGCAATTCCCCAGAAAATATAAGCCGTATCCCGCGGGTCCTTGATTGCCGTTCTAAAACGAACGATGGAGAGCGCACCCACCATACCTAACGAGAGTGCAATGTTATTGCCAATTACATTCATAACAAGTGTAGTTACTAATGTCAGCATAACAATAGAAACATTAAACCGCTCACTATACACCGGCCCTGAATGGGATGTGCGGTAAGAAATGTAAATCAGGCAGGCAATCACCGCTGCTGCCAAAAAATTAATCATTACGTCCGTAATTGTTATGCCGTTTGTCGCATTTGACAGACTGTTGTATAGAATTTCTTTCATCGTTATACTCTCCCTTTTTTTGTTATCATTCTTGCTCTGCAATATTTGCTGTTTGAAACTTGCGTTTTATCACAATGGTTTAGTTCATTTTTTAAATAGGTCATAAGAAACCCCGTATATTTGACTTCCATTGTTACCGCGCTGGGTTCATTAACCGGATATAGCGCCAAATCTTTGTCGAAAATATTAAAGTTTGATTCACTGGCACGTAAATTCCGGTCAAAAGTAATTCTCGTATCATTATGATCCAATATATAAGCATACCGGTCATACTCAACAACGCATTTTGGTCTGTAACAGTGAACATTTAAAAAAGTATACAGCCAATGTGCTAATGCTTCCTCCCGCTGCAATAGAAAATGATAGTCACCGTTTATCATCTGTACCGCCTCACTGCGGTTAAGAGATAGCGAACGCTTACGCTGAAGCGCATCATTCTTCTCCTTCACCTCGAGCTTAGCTGTCTCGTCATCTGCACTGTAGACACGAAGACGTATTTTCTGCCGTTCATCACAACCGTCTACCTTCTCTTCAAAATCCGTATCATGAATGGTATCGAAATAGAGGGAACGCACCAGATACCCCATCTCGCCATTATGCGGGTCAGGTTCCATGTAGATTCCAAGCCGTCGCTTCATGCTTGCAGTTTCTATCAGTCCGATATCATATTTGTTTTCTTTTCTGGTCACATCAAGCAATCCTAATCCCCGCCTTTCGATGTTTTGGAAAATAAGACTCCTAATCCAAACGCCACAATTGCTGCCCCTCCGGCAAGTTTCCATTCCGGCTTCTTATCCGGTGCAGAAACGGAATCTTTTTCCTTTGCAGCATTGCTTACCCGCTTCACCAAGAATCTTTCTTTCGAAATATCTACTTCCAATTCCGCCGCTTTCGATTCCATTCGTATGGATAATTTGGTCGGTTTGGAAACTTCCGGTTTCACTGACTCTGATTTTGTTTTGAAAGCTGTTTGCCCGATAAATGTAGGTTCCGGTTCAAATGCCATCGGTTTCACTGACTCCGGTTCCGGTTTTATCTCAACATCAACTGCCGCCACTTCAACCGGCTCCGGTTCCGCTTCAACTACTGCTGCCGCCACTTCAACCGGCTCTGGTTCTGCCTCGAATTCTT
>CAMWMM010000087.1 GCA_947175285.1 uncultured Lachnospiraceae bacterium | reverse complement strand
CAAAGTTGCTGTGCCCGACACAAAAGCTACTCTGCTTAACTTTAAATTGCTATTTATTTTACCAAGCAACATTTAAATAGCCCTCCTGTGATACAATTGAATAAAAACAGGAGGGTTATCTTTATGAAGGACGAATTTATTACAAAAGTATTGGCAAAAATGATGGACAAAATTACACAGGAACAGTGCAGTGAACTTAAGACGGCATTATATATGGAATTACAGGAATTCGAACTGGAAAAGCGGTGTACAGAAGTTTTAGATCTGGATACAAGCTATATACACTATCTGCAATTATTCCTAGCCAGAAAAAAGACGGAGAGAAAATCTGAACGGACAATAGAGCAATATAAGCTGCACCTGACAGCTATGCTACAGTGCTTAAATATATCAGTAGACAAGATTACGGAAAATGACCTGTTTTGTTATCTGGCGAAATATAAAAAGGATCGCGGGGTATCCAATGTATATCTTGACAACATCCGGCTTGTATTCAGTAGTTTTTTTACATGGTTGAATGCGAAAGGGTACATCGCAAAGAATCCAACTGCGGGACTGGAACCAATTAAGGTAGAAAAGAAAATAAAACAGCCGTTTAGTGATGAGGAGCTGGAAAAAATGCGCAGAATTTGTGATCAGGAAAGAGATCTTGCATTAATAGAATTTCTATATAGTACAGGTGTAAGGGTTTCTGAACTGATTGCTCTGAATAAAAAGGATATAGATTTTTATGGAAAAAACGTGGTGGTTTACGGAAAAGGAAGCAAGGAGCGGGAAACATATCTGAATGCGGCCTCCTGCCTACATCTCAAAGCATATCTGGACAGTCGGCAGGACGATAATGAGGCATTGTTTGTAAGCACGAGGGCGCCGCATACGCGTCTTACAGTGGCAGGGGTGGAAAAGATATTACACAGGATTGGAAAGGACGCAGGTGTAGCCAGGGTGCATCCACACCGGTTCCGCCGCACCATGGCAACCAACGTCTTAAAAAAGGGAATGCCGCTGGAGGAAGTGAAAGAGCTGCTGGGGCATACCAAGCTTGACACGACAATGATTTATTGCACAGTCAGCCGTGAAAATGTCAAACACTCGCACCAGAAACTGATGAGTGCATAAGCAGATAAAATAATTTATAAGTACAGTCATGCAGGCTCTGTGAAGAGCCTTTTTGAAGTTAGATGCAGACAAAACGGAGTAAGGAAGAAAATTAATGTGAATTTTATTGTAAAGACAGGCGTTTTTTTGTATAATTGAAGTATAATGAGAGTAAGCAATATCGTATCTTTTGCCAGAGATTTTAAGAAATCGGGGTGATAAAGTGCAGGACGATACAAAACAGGTGCAGGAATTTAAGGCAAAGCGTACGGCCAAAAACAGTGTGTTTTTAGACCTTTTTCAAGATAAAAAGAATTTATTGGAACTGTATAAGACATTACATCCAGAAGATACAGACGCAACAGAGGATATGCTGGATATTGTAACGATAGACAATGTTCTGACAGATAATTTATATAATGATTTGGGCGTAATGGTAGGTAATAACAGATTACTCTTGCTTTTAGAGGCACAAGCCAGTTGGACGGTAAATATTTTAATCAGAATATTGCTGTATCTGTCACAAAGTTACCATGAATATTTTGAGAGAACGAGTCAGAGCCTGTATAAGAGTAAGAAAGTAAAAATGCCTAAGCCTGAATTATATATCATCTACACAGGCAATAAAGGCGGCAAACCCGATATAATATCGTTGTCAAAAGAATTTTTTGACAGTGCGGATATTGATGTTGAGGTAAGGGCAAAGGTCATCTATGAGAGTGACACAGAGGACATTATCAACCAATATATTATTTTCTGTAAAGTTTTTGATGAACAGAGAAAACTGTATGGAATGACAGAACAGACAGTTAAAGAAACAATCCGTATTTGTAAAGATAGAAACGTCTTAAAAGAATATCTGATCAGCCGAGAAGTGGAGGTAGTAACGATTATGATGAGTTTGTTTGATAATGAGCAGATAATGAAAACATATTGGAAAGATATGGAAAATACTCTTGCTCACAAGAAAGACAGAGAAACAGCCGAAAGAATGATTAAGAAAGGTAAGATGACACTTGAAGAAATTGCAGATTACGTTCCGGCTTTAACAATGGAAGAATTACAGGAACTTGAAGCTGAGATTATGCAGTTGGCATAATTATTTATACAATTTAATATCAAAGTAGCAGCGTATAGGCGCATGGGACAGCAACTTGTAAACCATGAGCCTTTTTTGTGTTTAAGTGAAGGAATAACTACAGGGCAGACATCGCCTTGCCTGCGGCAAAAAGCAGATAAATAGCAATATAGGACCAACACCCACCGAAGGCGGATTGCCTTTTTGCATTGAGTCTGTTAGTATGTCTCACAATGTCTCATCAGATGATACAAGACATACATATGCTCCCGTATATGTAACCGTAAAGTGGTTAAAGTCCTGTACAGTATCAGGAGTAACATACTCTGGGGCACGTCCCAAGCTGGCGGAGGATTATCAATTGGAGAAATAAATGGATATCACGCCAAAGGGTCAGTCACTACTTTTAGTGGGAGCGTGGATTCTGCGTATGATGCAGGTTCATGCGGAATAACCTTTAATTACATAAATGCAAAGGTTGTATACTCATAAACCATGTATTAAATAATCAAAAACCGTTTGGACTAAATATTATACAACCGATGTTTCCGCTATAGCCCAGAAGACCACTACTAACGCCGCTGACACTATACCCCGCTGACGCAGTTGCTATTCCGACGCTGCTGTCATATACAATGTTTGTTGATATACTGACCGTTGTATAACCGCTGTATTGCTGATTTCTTGACGATGCAGACGCATCAACCATATATGCTCTAAAATTGTTTGCTGTATACTTATCAAAATCGGGTAAATTTGATATATTTGCCGTTGCACCTAAAAAGCATATCATGTCATTAATTTTTAAATTGCTGTTTATTTTACCAAGAAATGTTTAAATAAGGGTTCTATAAATATTTTCATTCTCATGAAAGTACTTATAGAGCTTTTATTTTTTATAAATTCGGAACCTGGGGAGGTGAAATCATTTGCGTTCCAAAATGAAAAATAACTGAATCAGAAAGGAGATAATCAAATTGAATAAGATACTTGTAATTGCAGAGAAACCGTCCGCAGGGCGTGATATCGCCCGTGTGCTGGGTACCATGGAAGACAAGGGTAATTACATGGAAAACGATGAGTATATCGTGACATGGGCGGCAGGACATCTTGTTGAACTGAAAGACCTGGAAGATGTAAATGAGAGGTATAAAAAATGGAATGTGGATGATATCCCGCTGCCTGCAGATAACGGGTTGAAAGTGAAAGAAGACGGGAAAGCACAGTTTAACGTCATTAAAAAGCTAATTGCCCGTGATGACATTGATTACCTAATCAATGCAGGCGATGCCGGGCGTGAAGGACTGCTGATCCAGGAATGGATTTACCGGATGGCGGCGAACCGCCACCCAGTAAAGATACTTTGGGCTTCATCGCTAACAGCGGAGGCGATAAAGACGGCAATGGGGCGGCTGCATGACAGTCAGGAGGAGGAATTTGTTAACCTGTTTCGAGAAGCAGAAGCAAGAGCCATAGCCGACCAGGTATTAGGCTACAATTATACACGTCTGCTGACATGTTTATTCGGAGGACAGGCGACATTAAGTTATGGGCGATGCCAGACACCGCTACTGAACCTTATTGTCAAAAGGGATATGGAGTACGAAAATTTCAAATCCGAACCATACTGGACACTGCATATTAAGTTTAAGGACGGGTTTACAGGAACGGAAGTGGGTCAGGAAGGAACAGTTAAATATACTGAAAAGACCGGGGCAGACAAGGCGCTGGAAGCGTGCAGCGGTATCCAGAAGGCCCAGATCATATCCTGTAAACGGGAGAAAAAAAGCAAAAAAGCACCGGAACTATTCAACCTTGCAGAACTGCAGGGCTGCATGGGTAAAAAATACGGCCTTGCACCAGATAAAACGCTGGAGATCGCACAGAGTCTTTATGAGAAGCATAAGATCCTGTCATATCCCAGGACAGACAGCAGGGTACTTTCCACCGACCTTTTTGGAGAGATAGCAGAACATCTCAAGTGCTGCAGCTTTGGAAAGTTCAAACCGTTCGTTGACAGGATCGATCCTTCAAAGATACAGATGGAAAAAAGATATTTTAATGACGGGAAGGTATCAGACCACCATGCACTTATACCGACACTTAATCAGGATATGGCCAGTGAATATGACGGACTCACGGAAGATGAAAAAAACTGTTTTGACGAGGTTGTAGCCAGCCTGATCGCAGTCTTTTATCCAGAGTATGAATATGAGACGACGGAAATACTGTCACAGGTCGGTGCAAAGATCTTTAAAACAACAGGAACTGTCGTGAAAAGTGATGGTTATAAGAAGGTTTACCAGCTGCTAAAAGTAGCAGATAACGTTGCTGATGAAAAGGGCGATGAGGAAAGCCTGCCGGAACTGTCTGAGGGAGATGGGGCGGAAATTGAAAAGGCAGTCCTGAAAGAAGATAAAACAAAGCCTCCGGCAAGATACAACCCGGGAAATATTATCAAACTTATGGGAAAGTATAAGATCGGGACGTCTGCGACCTCGGCAGGGTTAGTCCAGGGACTGATCGGCAGGAAATTTATAAAACTTGAAAAAAATAAATATGTATCCACAGAACTGGGAAGGGAGTTTTTGAAATTTGTCCCGGCAGTGCTCAAGTCACCGAATATGACCGTGGAATTTGAGGAAAAGCTGCAGAGGGTAAATTCTGGGGAACTCAGCAGGGAGGACTTTATCAGGGAGCTGCAGGACGGTATAGTTGCAAATAAAAAGTATTTTCTCGAACATCTTCCGGCAGAAAAATTAAGTCCGCAGAAGCCTATCGGGAAATGTCCGGTGTGTGGCGGGAACATGCGTGAAGGGAAAAAGAACTGGTACTGTGAGAATTATACAAAGTGTGATTTTAAACTCTGGAAGGAGATCTCAGGAAAGAAGATACCCACATCAGAAGCAGAGAGATTATTAAGTAAGAAGAAAAGCGGGCTTATCAGCGGATTCAAATCCAAGCAGAATGGAAAAAGTTTCTCAGCGTATTTGGTACTTGGAGATGACAACAAATTATCCTTTGAATTTGAAAAGAAGAAACAGAAAGGCGGAAAGGGATGAATAAGTATGAATATATTTCCAAATTAGCCGAAGATACGGCCCGTAAAGTGGTGCGTAACAGTGATTCATGGGTGGATTATCTTGAAACGGCATCGAGGATTTACAAATATTCATTTCAGGATCAGCTACTAATCTATGCGCAGAAAAAAGAGGCTACTGCATGTGCTCCAATTGAAGTGTGGAATGAGAAAATGGGCTGCTGGGTAAACCGTGGTGCCAAGGGGATCGCGCTGATAGACACCAAAAGCAATTATCCAAGATTAAGATATGTTTTTGATGTAGCCGATGTGCATAAAGCGAAGAATATTGGACGTGCTCCTTATTTGTGGGAGCTTCATGATGAACAAAAAGCGGCTGTGATGGCCCGGCTAGAAAGAGTTTATGGCGAAACAAATGCAGGAATGCCGTTTGAGCAACGTATCATTGAAATTGCTGGAAAGATCGCAAATGACCACTATAAAGAATATTTATTGGGACTGGACGGGAGGAGCACTGGTGCACGTCTGCATGATACGCTGGCTTCCAGTATCGCATACACTGTATTGTCGCGATGTGGGGCAGACATGGATGTATGGAAGGAGAAACTGAATTTTGACTATATCAGTGATTTTAATACGTTGAAAACTTTGTCTGTCATTGGCAGCGCCACATCTGAGACATGTCGGCCGCTGCTTATGGAAATAGGGAGGGCGATAGTAGAACAGGAGAGGTCTGAAGGAGAAAAAAATAATAAAAAAGCACTTGCAAAAGAAACTGTTACACACTACAATACTTTAAAGCGTGAAAGTGATACACAGGAACGGCTAACGCAAAAAGTAGTGGAAAATAAAGAAACGGAGGGCAGGATATATGGAATTAACATACGAAAAGAACGGGGATTATCTGATACCGAATCTGATGCCGGACGAGGAGCCGCTGACCAAGTACGGACTGATACGACAGAATTACCTAAAGCAACACCGGAAAGGGATTTACAGCGGGCTGGTGCTGACGGGCGAGCTGAAAGCACATTGTCTGGAGATACAGGAGCAGGCAGAGCAGCGAATGGATTACCTGACGGAACAGATGGCGAAAGCAGAAGGAGTGGACGAGGCACTGAAAGCATCCGATCAGATGAAATGGGTAGCGAAGATGAACAATATCAGGCACTCAGCGGAGGAAACAGTGCTAGCGGAGCTGGTTTACAGTCCTTAAGCAGCAAAGCACAACAGAATATGGATATAGAAAAGCCGGATAATGGAGAAAGTTCATTATCTGGTTCTTTTTTGGACAATCTGTTTCCAGGGGAGAAAGCTGAGCAGATTGACACAAATGCAATGTACCAGCAGATTGATTTATTTTCCATGTTCACAGAACAGGTAGTAACCGCGGAATCAACTGTATATCCGAGGGATAAAAACGGACTTCCTTATGATATTGTTATAGAAAAAATGCACTTTTGGGAACCGGAACGGGCGAAGTCGGAGAAAGCAGCACATATTGATAAGTCTGGGGCTGTCAATTTTCGTATTATAGAAGATCCCCTCGGAGCTGATGCGGCAAAGGCGAACGCAGGCTTTTCTCCTAAAGAGAAATTCCGGAGGAATATTGAAGCGATTCGCACCCTGGAAACGATCGAGAGTGAGAACCGCACTGCCACGCCAGAGGAACAGAAAATCTTATCGCAGTATGTTGGCTGGGGCGGTCTTGCTGATGCCTTTGACGAAAGCAAAAGTGCATGGGCGGGGGAATATCAGGAATTGAAAAGCCTGCTATCGGATGCGGAGTATGCTTCCGCCAGAGAGAGTACCTTAAATGCCCATTACACAAGCCCCGTCATTATTCGCAGCATCTATGAAGCATTAGAGAACATGGGATTTGCAAAGGGGAATATATTAGAGCCTGCAATGGGCATTGGGAATTTCTTTGGTATGTTGCCGGAGAAGATGCAAGATACACGAAAATGCGTAACGTGGCGGGCATCGCACAGACGGAGGCTCAGAAATCAAGTGATATGTTTGCGAAGTGCCAGTACCTCGATGAGCTGACAGGCGGTAAGGGAATTACATTCGCAACAGGCACACCGATCAGCAACAGCATGACGGAGTTATACACCAATATGCGCTATCTCCAGTATGGCACTTTACAGAAACTTGGGCTTGGGCATTTTGACAGTTGGGCGTCCTCGTTTGGGGAAACGCAGACCGCAATAGATGTTGCGTCACAGTTATAGGTACATCAAACAGAATATAGGGCGGGAACACACTGAAAAAGAGGATTGCAGAGGGCAGTCCTTTTTTGATGTGGGAAAGTTAGCTGCCTAATGCCGGAAAGGAGAGCCAAAGAATGGATTTTGAATATTTTTATGGGAAACAGAGTAGCCAGTATGCCTTTTACCGCATACCAAAGCAGTTATTCACGGAGAGACAGTTTGATGCGCTGTCAATCGGGGCAAAGCTGCTCTATGGAATGATGGTTGACCGTATGGAGCTGTCGCTGAAAAACGGCTGGCTGGACAGAAATGGAAAGGTATACATATATTTTACGGTTGACGAGGTAAAAGACAAATTTCATTGTGCCAATGACAAGGCAATGAAGCTGATAAGGGAGCTTGATAGTGAGCAGGGGATAGGCTTGATTGAGTGCGTAAGGCAGGGCTTGGGAAAGCCGAACCTTATCTATGTAAAGAATTTTGTAAACAGTTCACAGGCATGAAAGAGAAGGCATAGAAAAATAAGAAGTGTTTTTTATAATGATAGATAGGAATGAGGGGATTCCGCCGTAGCAGGCATTGTCCACAAGGCAAAGGGAAGGGTTTAGGATAGGATTGATATGATTGATTCAGTATGACTATATTCAGTCTAATTATTATCAGTATTGTTACATTCCGATTTTCGGAATTGCAGAAGTTCAAAAATCTGACTTCAAGAGTTCCGATTTTCGGAATTCAAGAAGTCAAGAAATTAGACTTCAGGATTTCTGGTTATCGGAATACAGTAAGGTGTTGCAGCATATCTTATGTTTATGCTTTTAATTGCTGAAGAAATACATTGGATGCTCTCGAAAGAACCTGATATTTTTTCCAAACAATGCACAGTTCCGCCTCTAATGTAGGAGAAAGTGGCTTAAAACATAAGTTGCTGTCCCCGGTAGTGTTAATCAGCCTGTCCAATGCAATTACATATCCAAAGCCCTTTTTAACAAATTGTGCTGCATTATAAATCAAATCATAGGTTGCAACGATATTGAGCTTGGAAATGTCCATTTTCAGCCAATGGAACATTTCTGTATTGATTGAGGTCTGATGGGATACAATCAGGGGCTTGTCCCACAAATCTTCTGCGCTGACTTTCTCCTGTTCTGCTAATGGACTGTCTTTGCGCATTAGGACACCCCACACATCTTTTTGAGGAAGTTTGAGATAATCGTATTTGCTGATGTCTGTTTCTCCAACCAATAGCCCAAAGTCGATCAAGCCCTTATCCAGTTTCTCCATAACACGTTCTGCATCGCCGCTGTAATTGTGGTAATGGATTAGGGGATGTTTTTGCTGCAAATCAAAAGCAGCCTGCGCCAAAAAGGAAATACTTTCTGTTTCTCCGCAGCCAATATAAATATCGCCGCCTATGTTCTCGCTGGAAGATGTCAGTTCTGCTTTTGTTTTTTCCATTAAATCAACTAATTCCTCTGCACGTTTTCGGAGCAGCATTCCGTCCTCGGTCAGAGTGACCTTTTTGCTTCCACGAATGAGAAGCTGTTTTCCCAATTCCTCTTCTAAATCTTTTAATTGTCTTGAAAGTGGTGGTTGTGTCATGCGCAGGGCTTCCGCTGCCTTTGTTATGCTTTCTTCTCTTGCAACCGCAAGAAAATACTGTAATACTCGGATATCCAAACGAAAAACCTCCTTAATATGTTCTTTTCCTTTAACCATAACAAAAAACGCTATACTTTTCAAGTATGGAAAACCATTCTATATATGTATTTGATATTTTATTTAAAAGCATTTATGATAGCAGTGTGAAAAGATTTTCTAAGGAGTCTGAAGAACGCCGCCTAAGAAAATCTAAAACTTCACACAGGAAAAACGCAAAAGGCAGCGTTTTTCTTAATCAAATGGGTTTAATTATGTATTTAAGGCACAAGGAGGGATTATTTATGCCTGATATTGAAAATAAGGTAAATTTAAGTGCATATAAAAAGGAATTGAAAGATGTATTGCAAAGGTTTGTAAAAATAATGCCGGCGTATAAAGAAGTGCAGTTTTTTATGAAATGCGTTATCAATCATTATCTTTCACATATGGAAAACGGCGCTTCAGATATTGTTGTGATTGGCTCCAATATTCCAGAGGAATTAGTCCTTGTGTCAGGGAAGATGCCGTACTGGATTTTGGGAGGGAGCAGGGTAAGCTCCATGTGGGCGGATGATATTGTGCCGAGGGACACCGATCCGGTAAGCCGGTCAGGTCTTGGATATGTCCTTTCCGGTATGATGGAAAAATCTTTGATTTTGATACCTTTAGTCAGTGACAGTACAAGAAAACTGGCTTATATCCTGAAATCAAGGGGATTAAAGGTACATACGGTTCATTTTCCACCAGTTAAAGACACTGAATCACTTCTGGAATGGAAACGACAGTATGAACTGGGAAGTTTATGGAAGTCATAGCGCAAATTCTGGAAACAACAATTGACCAGGCCGGGGCGCTTTCTTTGGAAAGCACTGCGCCGTGTGACATCAACAGCACATGCGTGGTATTTGCACAGTCGGAAGTAATTTCTCTTGTGGCAAGGAAGGTTGACAGGCGTGATATTCTGGCGGGAATGCACTTGTCGATGGCAAAGCGGATTATTAAGATGATGAAAAAGTCGGAAAAGGGCGGAGATATTCTGATGACGGGCGGCGGTGCGCTGAATACTGGCATACACAGGGCTTTTGAGGAAGAAATGATGAAAGATGTTTATGTCGCAAAGTATCCGCAGTTTAACGGTGCGGTTGGCGCAGCGTTGATTGCAAGTGAAAGGGGTGGCGTATGAATAACTTGATTATTCCAGTGCTTACAACTGCCGTTTCCGTCGGACTTAGATGTGGAACTTGTTGCAGCCCGGTTATCAGTACGTTTCTTTCTACTTATGTGGTATCTCATTCAGGCGGTGTGAGAAAAGGCATTTTGTCATTTGTAAGTTTTTTTGTTGGAAAAATGGTCAGTGTTTCCATGCTGTGTATGATTGCGGCATTGGTCAGCAGACAATTTATCAGTGATAGTGGTTATATTGGTTCTTTTAACCTGCGTTTGTTCTCACAGGCGGCTATGAGTGTGATTGGAATGGTTTTGGCAGTCCGCTGGTTTTTAGAACTGAAAAAGCAGAAAAAGTGCAGCGGCTGTAAGGAGTGTAAAAAAACGGCTGGAAAGTCAGGCTTTGTGCCAATGCTCGCAGCGGGACTGACTTATGGCATGACACCCTGCGCCCCTCTTTTGCTGATGATTGGCTACTGCTTTACACTTCCGGTTTCTCTGGCAGGAATGACTGGCGTTGCCTTTAGCCTTTCCAGTATGGTAAGCCCTGTTTTGCTATTGGTTGTGGTAACAGGCGCGCTTTCAAAGAAAATGGGAAGGGAAATACCGGATGCGGTAAAATGGTTCCGTTTGGCATCTTATGTAGTGCTGATGGTTATGCCGTTTTTTCTTACATCACAGTATTAACTGTAAATACTTTTTGGGTATGGAAACTGATATTTTATATGTATTTGATATTTTGCTTGCGGCAAATTACAATAGGACTTAGATAGAAAGTGCGAAGCAGTTTCTATTACAGAATCAGGAGGGTGAGAGATGGCGGAGGTAAATGATGTGTATGGGAGTATTTACCAAAATTTAATCGACGCAGGCTGTGACCAGCAGACAGCAGAGCAATGTATGGTCTATGTAAAAGAAGGTCGGTTTACGGATATGCTGCCAATACTTGTAAGTCATAGAAAGACTTTGCTTGGCTTCCTCCATGAAAGTCAGAAGCAGATAGACTGTCTTGATTATCTGCTTTATAAGCTAAAAAAACAATAACAGGTCAAAGGAGATAAGAAAATGGAAAACAAAGACACCAGAACATTTAAAATTAACCCTGAAATTGAAATGAAAAAGGTTCAGTTTATGAATCGGTATGGCATCACACTGGCAGGCGATTTGTACTTGCCGAAGAACTATGAGAATAAAAAAATCCGGCAGTCGTTGTTGCAGGGCCCTTTGGGGCAGTAAAAGAACAGGCTTCCGGTCTTTATGCGCAAGAGTTGGCTGCACGTGGTTTTGTCAGTATAGCCTTTGACCCGTCCTTTGGTGGGGAGAGTGGCGGTGAGGTACGAAACACGGCATCACCAGACATATTTACTGAAGATTATAGTGCGGCTGTGGATTATGTCGGTCTACTTCCCTATGTTGACAGAGAACGTATTGGTGCAGTCGGCATATGCGGACTTTCAGGCATGGCAATTACTGCTGCTGGAACGGATACCAGAATTAAAGCAGTGGCTACGTTCTCCATGTACGATATGTCCCGTGATATGAGTAAGGGGCATATGGATTATTATACAGAGGAGCAGAGAAACAAGATTAAGAAGTACCTGAGTGAACAGCGTTGGAAAGATGCGGAAGATGGCACATTTGCATTGGGCAATCACGAAATTGCTTTTGATGAGAACAATGAGGCAATTACTGGAATGATGGAAATTCCGAAGGAACTGCCAAAGGATGCTGACCCTGCATTTGCAGCGTTTTATTATTATTATGCAGTAAGAGCCCGCCACCCTCGTGCTGTGAACTTTGTATCTTCATGGACGGCAACAATGCCTGTATCCTTTTGGAATTTTCCTTTGATGGCAAACATTAAGGAAGTATCGCCCCGTCCGATTCTGCTGGTTGCCGGAGAAAACGCACATTCCCGCTATTATTCGGAGGACGCTTATGCAGCGGCTTTGGAACCGAAAGAATTGGTAATTGTTCCGGATGCGGATCATGTAGCTTTGTATGACAACATGGATAAAATTCCATTTGATAAGCTGGAGCAGTTTTTTAATGATAATTTAAGATAGAAAGTAGGAGGGTTTGAAAGATGAGTAAATCATTACCGAAGATTGCTTTAGGAGCTTGGTCTTGGGGTGCGGGAGCAGCCGGAGGGGACCAGGTATTTGGAAACCACCTGTTTGAAACAGATTTGAAGCCTGTGTTTGAGAAAGCAATGGAGTGCGGACTGAACCTGTGGGATACGGCGGCCGTTTATGGGGAAGGAACTTCGGAGCGTATTCTTGGCAGCTATTTAAAAGATGTGCGCCGGGACAGTGTTATACTTTCCACGAAAATTACGCCACAGATAGCAAGCAGTTCGCCGGATGCCAT
>CAMWMM010000086.1 GCA_947175285.1 uncultured Lachnospiraceae bacterium | reverse complement strand
ATACGATATCGTGCATATCAATATGGCATCGGATTCCAGTTTTTACCGGAAGTCCGTTTTTGTCAGAACAGCGTTTCTATTTCATAAAAAAATCGTTATTCACCAGCATGGCGGAGATTTTAAAACATTTTATCATACGGAATTAGGGAAAAAGGGAAAGCAAAACGTTAAAAAAGTGCTTTCTATGGGAGATGTCTTTCTTGTGCTTGGCAAGGCATGGAAAAAATTTTTCGGAACAATTATAGATGTGGATAACATTATAGTGCTTCCCAATTCCATCCGGATTCCGGCGCGTCAGGACAAACGGTACGGAGTCCGCCATATTTTATTTTTGGGCAGACTATGCAAGGAAAAAGGAATTGGTGAGCTGCTTGACGTAATGCCGGCGCTTTTGGAGAAATATCCGGATGTGCATTTATATCTGGGCGGTATCTGGGAGGATATGGAATTAAAAGAGAAAGCTTCGGCACTTGTTTCCTGTGTGACAGATTTGGGCTGGGTTGCCGGAGAGGAAAAGAAGAAATATTTGCAGGAATGTGATATTTTTGTCCTGCCTTCGTACTTTGAGGGACAGCCGGTGTCTATTTTAGAGGCTATGGCATATTCTTGCGGGATTGTGGCAACCGAGACAGGCAGTATTCCGGAGATGGTAATAGAAAATGAAACAGGGCTTTTTGTTTTACCGCAGGATACAAAGGCGTTACAGGAAAGTCTGGACAGGCTGCTTGGAAATTCGGAATTGTGCAGAAAACTTGGAGAAAATGCGCGAAAGAAAGTGGAAACAGAGTTTTCTATAGAAGATAATATGAAGAGGCTTCTTGGAATATATGAAGGTCTTATGGCAAAAAAAGATAATTAAACTGAGGCAGTGTTTATGGAAAGCAGGGAATTGCTAATCAGTGTTATCGTTCCGGTATATAATGGTGAAGCGTATCTGGAAGCATGCATTGAAAGTATTGAAAAACAAACATATCCTAATCTGGAAATTATTATAGTCAATGACGGTTCTACGGACGGGACAGCCGGAATCTGTGCCAAATTACAGGGTTTGTATAAGAATGTGCATATTATTACGATGCAGGACGAGGGTGTATCAGCGGCGAGAAATGCGGGAATTGAAGCGGCAAAAGGTGATTTTCTTACGTTTGTGGATGCCGATGACAGATTGAGACCGCAGATGATTAGGGTATTATATGACTGTATCAGCAGCACGGACAGTGATGTTGCCGGATGCGGGTTTCTTATTTGGCACAGTGAGGAAGAATGGAAAAAAGTGAGTGAAGAGAAAGAAAAAGAACTTCCCGCAACATCTTCCGCAATTTATAGTCCGGACAGTTATGTGCGGAATGCCCTTTTAAATGGAAACAGCCGCTGCTGGAGCAAACTCTACCGGAAATCGGCAATCGGAAAGACACGTTTCCGGACAGGGATTTCCATTGGAGAAGATATGCTGTTTTTGATGGATTTGCTCTCCACGGTTAAAAAGATTGCTGAGATAGAATATCCGGGTTATGGATATTTTCAGAATCCTCACGGAGCAATTAGGCGTAAATTTATACCAAGTTATATGGATCAGATTACTTGTTGGGAACTGGCAAGGGAACGGATTGTGCAGATGGCGTTAGAAAGTGATTTATATGTACAGACGACGACGATTCTTATGATGGCCATTATGCTTACGGTTGGAAAACTTGCCATGCTCTCAAGTGCTGAGAGGCGCGCACAGGAAAAATACATTCGTATCTGCCGTGATAAGCTAAGAGAAGCGATGCTTGTAAAAGGCGCTTACCGGAAGTTGTCTGGCGGCTATAAAATAAAAACAATGTTATTTCGCTATTTACCGAATTTGTATTTAATGCTGTATCATTTGCATAAGGAGAAAAGAGCATGATTATTATCAGGGTAATGGGAGGACTGGGAAACCAGTTACAGCAGTATGCCTTATATAAAAAACTGGAGTCTTTAGGGCGGGATGTCAGACTGGATATTTCATGGTTTGACAATAATTCCGTTCAGGCTGCAACGTCAGATGTGCTTATGACAAGGAATTTGGAGTTAAATGAGCTGCAGGGACTGCATTATGTACCGGCATCCAAAGAAGAAATCCGTTCTGTTTTGGGTAGACTATGGGAAGAGCCGGAAAACTTTGCGCAGAAAATAAGGAAAACATTTCGTCCGTCACAGGCACCTGCTTTTATAGAAAGCGATATGTATCATGAGAATATTTTTTCCTATACGGATAAATATTTGGTCGGCTATTGGGCGTGTGAGAAATATTATGCGGATATACTTGGGACTCTGCGTCAGGATATTCAGTTTCCCGTCAGCGGGGACGTTATTTTGCAGCAAAAAAATGATGATATCATCAGGCAGATGGAAGAAACCGTATCCGTCAGTATGCACATCAGACGGGGAGATTATCTGGATGACGCTAACAAGCCTCTTTTTGGAAATATCTGTAAAGATACTTATTATGCAAGTGCCATTGCCCTCATGAAAGAAAAATTCGGAAATGTAAAGTTTTATCTGTTTTCGGATGATACGGCTTATGCAAAAGAGCATTATCAGGGGGATGAGTATCAGGTTGTTGACTGGAATCAGGGGAAAAACAGTTTTTATGATATTTTACTGATGAGTCATTGTAAGCACAATATCTGTGCCAATTCTACATTCAGTTTTTGGGGCGCACGCTTAAATGCGCATGAAAATAAAATCATGGTGCGTCCATCCATTCATAAAAACACGCAGGTCTGCATTCCAGGGCAGATGAAAGAGTTATGGAGAGGCTGGACATTGATAACGCCGCAGGGAGAAGTTTTAGCATGAAAAATTCCGGAACAAAAAAAGAAAAATATAAAATCAGCATCATCATGGCTGTTTATAATGCAAGTGAGTATCTGGAGCAGAGTATTGACAGTATTTTGATGCAGACTTATCAAAATATAGAGTTATTGCTGGTTGATGATGAATCTACGGACGGAAGCGGTGAAATCTGTGACAGATATGCCGGAGAAGATGACAGGGTTAGGGTAATTCATCAGAAAAACGGCGGCTGCACGGCGGCTTCTTTAACAGGACTTGGGCAAGTTTCCGGCGAATACTGTATGTTTGTTGACAGCGACGATTATGTGGATACGGAGATGCTGCGGGAGATGAGCAGGCATCTTATTGGAAAAAAAGGAGAAATTGTATGCTGTAATTATATGATAGAAAAGACAAAGCAGTCAATGCCCGTTACCTGTCCGGCAAAACCCGGCATATACGAAGGCGCAAAGCTAAAGAGCGAAATTAAAGCGCATATTATCGGAAGAGAAGAACGAACGATTCCCACTTCGCGCTGCATGAAATTATATGAGAAATCTGTTTTTGAGGGAAACGAGCAATACTATGATACTGCAATTCATATGGGAGAAGATTTTAATATAGTCTTTCCGGCACTGTTAGATTGTTCCAGACTCGTTGTGATGGAGAATGCTTTTTTCTATCACTATCGCTATGTGGATGGCTCCATGGTGCATGGGTATCATTCCAATATACTGGATAGTGTGAACCGGGTCAGAGAACTTTGGTTCAGGGTGGCGAAAGGAAAGGGCATTGAGGATATTACTGAGGCGGCTGACCGGGAATACTGTTATATGCTGATTCTTGTTATGAAAAACGAACTGCGCAATCCGGATAAAAACTATATACGAAACATTCAGGATATTTTTACAAGACCGCAAATAAGGGAAAAAATTGTAAATACACCGATTTCTCTGCGTAACAGGGCAAATGCGCTGCTTTATTTGGGGATGCAGTATCCTAACAAGACATTATTACGGATTTTGCGGATGATTCTAAAAAGAAATGATAAAAGGGCATAGACGGATATGAGGAACGAATTGGTGATGTATCTGCATGGCGGCAGCGGGAATCATGGATGTGAGGCAATTGTGAACAGCACATGCCATATGATAGAAGATATTCCCAAACTGCTTGTGACGAATAGTGAAAAGGAGGATAAATGTTATTCTCTTGCGCCGTTATGTGATATTTTAGAAGAAAAGAAGATAGCGGAACATTTTTTTGCACATGTATGGTATTATATCTGGCGTGCAGTGTTTCACGATCCGGAGTCTTTCATGCGGTACCGTTTCAGGCAGGTGCTTGGCAGGGAACGTTCACCGCTTTACCTCTCCATTGGCGGAGATATGTATTGCTACGAGATATCCAAAAAAGAAGCGATGACGGCGAATGCTGCATTCTGCAGGGCAGGCTCAAAAACGATTCTCTGGGGATGTTCCATTGAACCGGAATTATTAGAAGAGGCGGAAGTCATTGCGGATTTAAAGCGGTATACACTGATTACGCCGCGAGAATCGATTACGGAGCAGGCGTTAAAAGACGCAGGTATTGTCCAAAATGTAAAATATTTTCCGGATCCGGCGTTTGCTTTGCAGCCTGAACCGGTGACATTGCCTGAAGGTTTCATGGAAGGTAAGACGATAGGCATAAATATCAGTCCTATGGTTGTCGGGTGTGAAAAAACAGAAGGAATTACGATAAAAAATTATAGAAAGCTGATAGAGCATATTTTGCAGACGACTGATAACCACGTTGCATTGATACCTCATGTGATATGGAAGAACAATGATGACAGGATAACGCTGCAGGAACTTTACCATGGATATGAAGAGGAGAAAAGGGTTATGCTGATTCCCGATATGTCCTGTCAAAGGTTAAAATATATTATTTCAAAGTGCAGGTTTTTTATCGGTGCTAGAACACATGCAACGATTGCGGCATATTCTTCCTGTGTGCCGACGTTAGTGATTGGTTATTCCGTAAAATCACGGGGAATTGCAAAGGATTTATTTGGAACGGACAAGCATTATGTTCTGCCCGTGCAGACTCTTGAAGAGCAGGAAGAATTGATTAAGGCATATGACTGGCTGGTGGAGAATGAGCAGGAAATCCGCGTCAGATTAGGGCAGGTTATGCCGGCTTATTGCGAAAAAGCGAGGGCGGCAGGAGAGGAAATCCGAAAGATATGGGCAGAGTAAAGCAGGCTGAGAAGAACATTTTCTTCGGTTATGTCAGCAATTTCATTATTCTGATTCTGGGATTTTGGCAAAGAAAAGTTTTCATATCCGTACTTGGGGAAACGCTGTTAGGCGTGAATACTTTATATGCGGATATCCTGAGTATGCTTTCGCTGGCGGAGCTTGGTATCGGCACTGCATTGAATTTCAGCTTATATAAACCGGTTGCCAATAATGACCGGGAGAAAATAAAGTCCTACATGAAGATTTATAAAAAGGCATACCTTGCGATTGCAGGTGTGATTGCTCTGATTGGACTGGCGCTTGCGCCTTTTTTGCCGTATCTTATCGACGCGGAAGAGCGGGGCAGTATTTCTGTCAGGGAATTGACGGTTTATTATTTGATTTTTTTATTTAATACGGTCAGTACTTATTTTGTAGCTTATAAATACAGTCTTGTAAACGCACAACAGAAAGATTATATTCAGACGAATATTACGACGATCACAAAGATTGTTACTGTTGTGATACAGATTATTATACTATATACAACGAAAAACTTTTTACTTTTCTTGTTGACTCAGGCAGTCATAGAATTGCTTCAAAAAATTGCAGCCAGTATTTACCTGAATCATTTATATCCTTATTTGCGGGATAAAAATGTACAGAAACTGACGAAAGAAGAAACTGATGTTGTCGTAACGAAGTCAAAGGCATTAATGTTCCATAAGATTGGCGATGTGGCGAGATTACAGACAGACAGTATTATCATTACTTATTTTATCAATGTCGGTTCAGTTGGTTTTGTAGGGAATTATAATTATATCATCACATATGGCGCTAACTTTATTAACCTGATTTTTAATTCCGTGATTTCAGGCTTTGGGAACCTCGTTGCAACGGAATCGAAAGAAAAACAATATTATATTTTTAAAGTATACCGCTTTTTCGCCTGCTGGCTGTACGGATTTGCCGCAGTAGGATTCTGGCTGCTTCTGACACCGCTCGTAACAGGGCTTTGGCTGGATGAAAGCTGGAAGTTAGGACAGGCCGTACTGACATTGATTTTAGTTGATTTCTATTTTAAAGGCGGCAGGACGGTGCTTTTGAATTATAAAATCGCGGCAGGTGTTTTTGAGCAGGATAAGTATCTTTCATTAATTCAGGGCGGTATTAATTTGGTTATCTCTATTATCGGCGCTAAGTGGATTGGGCTTGCTGGTGTTTATGTGGGAACTGTTGTTTCCGGTATTCTTGCGAATCTGATTCGTCCTGTAATTATTTACCGGGATTGTTTTTCTAAGAGTGTCTGGCACTATTTTAGGGATTCGCTGAAATATATTGCTGTGATTCTGGGTATTGTTGTGATATTAATTCCCATTAAGAATCTGGTATTAGTACATGTAAATTTTTTGACTTTTATAGGAATGGCGGTTATTATTACCATAATCTATAATATGATTTTTCTTTGCCTGTTTCGGAAAACAGAAGAGTTTGCGTATTTGTGGAATCTTGTTATCGGCAAAGTACGAAAGAGCAGGGCGTAATCCCGCAGGCTGGGAAGGAGTATGAGAGTCGTATGTGGAACAAAGAATTGTCCGGAAAAAAGTTAAATGTCTTAGATAAGATGGAGTTAATCGGAACTGCATGTGAACAACTGTTATCTTATGGACAGTGGGACGCCGGAGAAAAGGTAAAAAACGGCGTTAGAAAATATCTGTTGGGAAGACAGACAGCGGCAGACGATTGTATTTTCTGGACAACCGGGCTTTTAGCGGCAGGCTTATGGCATTGCAGGCAGGAACTGATTCTTATGCAGGCGGAAAAAGAAGATGAAGTTGTCGATACACTGCTGCAGAGAATAGAAAACGCTTTGTCGGCTTATTTTATACGATGGGAGAAAAAAGGGATGCCCATCTATTATCTGGATGATTTGATTTCCGGAGAAGTTTTTCTTGCCGCTTATGCGGAATATACCCAAAGTCATAAAGAAAATGGAATCATTCATACAAAAAATGCGGAGCAGTATCGTGTGGCGGTGGAAAAACTGGCAGATTATACGTTTTCCTATCCGACGGATGAAACAGGGAGTTTTCCTTACCGTGCGAACCAGAAGAACGGACATATTTATGTAGATTCTGTCGGCATGACATCTCCTTTTTTATACCAATATGGATGTTTTCATGAGAAAGATCAGGGAATGGAACTTGCCGTGAAGCAGATTGCCAATGTGCTTGCTTATGGAACCGACGCTGCAACGGGGCTTCCTTATCATGGGTATGATGTGGTATCGGGAGATAAATATGGTATTATCGGATGGGGCAGGGCAGTCGGATGGCTTCTTCGTGGAATGTTAGGCTGTATGACAACCGTTTACGGTGCGGAGCGCTTAAAAGAGTCGTACTGTAATTTGATAGATGCCTCTTTGATTTGGCAGCGTAAAGACGGATATTTTTCCTGGCAGCTTCAAGCGATGGAGGGACCGGCGGACAGTTCCGCAACCGCTATGATTTGCCTTGCTTTACAGGAAGGCATTAGAACAAGGATGATTCAGGGAGAAGCTTATCAGGCTGCTTTGGATAAGGGCATTCATGCACTGCAAAAGTCGATTAGAAACGGCAGGGTATATGACTGTCTGGGAGAGTGCCAGGGATTTTCACTATATCCACAGAACTATGACGCATATCCGTGGTCGCTTGGCGTGGCGTTATTGTTGGATGGAATGACGGGTTCATAAGAGACGGGGGTATGTTATGGAGATGGAAAAGAAATTGACATTGGAGGAAGCCTTATACTTTGGATTCTTTATCCTGCTCTCCATTGTAAAAGGATTTGGTTTATATGAAGGGCAGAAATTATTCATTTTACTTGTCGTACCAGCTCTTTTGTGCGGGGGTTTAAAGATATTGCTCTCATCTTATACGAAACGTCAGTGGGCAGCGCTTGTTTTGCTGTTGTTTCTGACCGGACTTGTTTATGTGCGGTCTTTAGAAATCGCCATTTTCTTTGTTATGTTTATGATACTTGGCATGAAAAATATTTCTTTGCAGAAAACATTCCGGCTCGGATTGTGGGTATGGTCTATATGCGCAGTCATTTTGTGTCTTATTTCATTTACAAGGCTGGAGCACACAGTATACCGTGTTGCGCAGAAACTTGGACTGGGATATATTTTCCGCTGGAGCCTTGGGTTTACCCATCCGAACATTCTGCATATCACATATCTGACACTGTGCGCACTTATTCTTTATGAACTGGCGGACAGATTTAACCTGAAACATTTTGTGATTCTGATGGGTGGGAATGTTCTCGTCTTTCTTTATTCCATTAGTTATACGGGATTTGCAATCGTAGCAATTCTTTTGCTTGGCAGTATGTATGTAAAAATACGGCCGAAATTCTGCCTGCTTGAGAAAATGGCGGCAAATCTGGTGCTGCCGGCAATTATATTTATTTCTTTCGCGCTTCCGTTTATGTTGTATGATTCCCGTTTTGCAGCATCGATGATTAAGTTAAATAATCTTGTGAATACGAGAATTAATATAGCGCATTCTTTTCTTGCGCCGGAATGTATGAGCCTTTTCGGTGTAAAAATGTCCTATCTGGCGCAGATGAAGTATTATCTGTCGATAGACAGTTCTTATGTATGGGCGTTTATCCATTATGGCATCATTCCGTTTATACTGCTTATGTTTGCATATTTGATACTGATTGCCGACTGTACGAGAAAGCAGAAAACAAGGGAACTTGTACTGGTTCTTTCTTTCCTTGGAGCGGGATATACGGAACCTTTGCTTTTTAATACTTCTTTTAAAAATATCACGTTATTGTTTTTAGGGGAACTTCTATTCAGACAAAAAGAGGGAGAAGAAGAATATTGTCTGCTTCCCGGATTACGAAAGAAATTGGAAATTCTTTTACAGAAGACAGCCACGAAAGTGACAGAGATGACGTTTTTTCAATGGGATTTCCCTGCGCTTTTTACGAAGATGCGAAAATATTACCGTAAACAAGTGTTGGCGGCAGTGGCAGCCTGTATGCTGATTGGCATTGTATTTTGTGTTATACTGTATAAGGAGCCGAAAGGCTATGTCATGCCGAGAACCTATACGGATTGGGCGGAGAAGTCATCCGTCTATCTGGAAAGTGCAGATGATTCGAATTATGCCGGATATTGTATTATGAATTATCGGGATGCGGAAACGCCTATGCAGGTTGTAGAAGGCAATGGGGTAAGGCTTGAAACCGTCAGATAT
Organism: uncultured Lachnospiraceae bacterium; assembly: GCA_947175285.1. The sequence continues at coordinate 3,335 of CAMWMM010000086.1, read as the reverse complement.
TATGTGGGCAGCATACTGATTGGCGGACTAATCGGATTTTTTATCGGTACAGGAACAATGATTTTAACAGGCAGGGAGCGGCTATGAAGACGGAATTGCAATATTGTGAGATATTAAAAACGAGAATTAATGTGACCGATATGGAGAAAACGGTTCGTTATATTACGTCACATTTAGAGGAACTGAAAGGAAACTATATCTGTGTTTCCAATGTGCATACAACCGTTACGGCTTATCGGGATGAGGCGTATAGAAATGTCCAGAACAGTGGTGCGATGGCGCTTCCGGATGGTCAGCCTCTGTCCATTGTCAGCCGTGCCAGAGGATATAAGGAGGCAAAGAGAGTTCCCGGACCGGATTTGATGCCGGAACTTTTCAGGCTCTCACAGGAAAAAGGATACACCCATTATTTCTACGGCGGTTCGGAGCACACGCTGGGACAGTTGAAAAAAAAGATTTTGGATAAATATCCGGATTTGCAGATTGTGGGGATGTATTCTCCGCCGTACAGAGAATTAAGTGTAGAAGAAGACGCGCAGATAGTAGAACAGATTAATGCGGCAAACCCTGACTTTTTGTGGGTTGCTCTTGGAGCGCCGAAGCAGGAAATCTGGATGTATCAACATAGAGATAAGATACATTCGCTGATGATTGGTGTGGGCGCGGCTTTTGATTTCCTTGCGGGAACGGTGAAACGTGCGCCGATGTGGATGCAGAAATTGTGTCTGGAATGGGTCTATCGCATTTTTCAGGACCCGAAGCGGATGCTGCCCCGTTATTTAAATACAAATTTTGCATTTTTGTATTATACGTATCAGGAATCAAGACAGCTTGCAAAACAGAAAAAAAACGCTGACCGTGCGGCAGATAGGAAACGCGGCAAGCGTCTTAGGATTGCCATGATAGGACATAAGAGGATACCATCGCGTGAAGGCGGCGTGGAAATCGTGGTAGAGCAGATTTCCGTACGCCTTGCGGCATTAGGGCATAAAGTAGATGCCTATAACAGGTATGGACATCATGTATCAGGGAAAAAATATGATGAAGAATACGGGCGGGGGGAGAGAAAATACTATAAAGGCGTCCGCATTCGAATCATCCCGACTTTCAGAAGTTCTAAATTAAATGCAATTGTATATTCGTTTTTGGCAACACTCCGTGCACTTTTTATGCCGTATGATGTAATTCACTACCATGCGGAGGGACCGTGTGCAGTACTTTGGATACCGAAACTGCTTGGCAGACGGGTAATCGTTACAATTCATGGGCTGGACTGGCAGAGAGCAAAATGGGGGAATTTTGCTTCTTATGTTATTAAGTTCGGGGAAAAGATGGCGGCAAAATACGCGGATGAAGTAATTGTTTTATCTGAAAATTTGAAACAGTATTTTAAAGATACGTATGGACGGGAAACCGTTTTTATTCCGAATGCCATTGATAAGCCCGAGTGCATGGAAGCGGAACTGATTACAGAGAAATTCGGGCTGCAAAAAAATAATTATTTTTTGTTTTTGGCGAGAATCGTACCGGAAAAGGGTGTGCATTACCTGATTGAAGCGTTTCGTCAGATGAAGACAGATAAGAAATTAGTTATTGCGGGAGGCAGCAGTCAGGCGATAGAATATATGCAAAAAGTACATCGTATGGCGGCGGAAGATGAACGTATCATAATGACGGATTTTGTGCAGGGGCGTGTACTTGAGGAATTGTACTCCAATGCCTATGCTTTTGTTCTGCCAAGTGATGTGGAGGGGATGGCAATCAGTCTTTTGGAAGCAATGAGTTTCGGCTGCTGCTGTCTTGTCAGTGATATTTGCGAGAACGTAGAAGTTGTGGAGGATAAAGCGGTTACTTTTGCAAAAAGCAATGTCAAAGATTTGCGGAAAAAGATGGAATATCTGTTAGAGCATCCGGAGATTGTAGAAGAGTATAAGAAACAGAGCAGTGATTTCATTTGTAATAAGTATAACTGGGATGATGTTGTGGAAGAAACATTACAGGTTTATCAAAAAGGTGAAAATTGAGGTGAGGGTATCATGAAAATTTTGCTTGTCAATAAATTCCTGTATCCAAACGGCGGGTCTGAGACCTATATTTTCGAACTGGGAAAACAGTTACGGAAAACGGGACACGAAGTGCAGTATTTCGGTATGGAGCATGAGGGAAGAATTGTGGGAAACCATGTAAAAAGTTATACTTCCAATATGGATTTTCACAGCGGAAAACTGCAGAAACTTTTCTACCCGTTAAAAATTATTTATTCTAAAGAGGCGAGAAAGAAGATTCGGCTTGTTTTAGATGATTTTGCGCCGGACGTTGTGCATCTGAATAATATTAATTTTCAGATTACGCCTTCGATTCTTTATGAAATAAAAGAGTATGAGAAGGAAAATAAAAAATCCGTCAGAATTGTCTATACGGCACATGATTATCAGTGGGTCTGCCCGAATCATATGATGATGATTCCGTCTACGGGTGCGCTTTGCTTTAACTGCCGCGGCGGAAAATTCGGTGCCTGTACAAAAAACAGATGTATCCATAATTCCCGGATAAAAAGCCTGCTTGGAACGATAGAAGCTGTATATTATAAAAGGCGGAAAAGTTATGACATGGTTGATGCCATTATCTGCCCCAGTGCTTTTATGAAAGAACAGTTAGATACGGATGCCGTATTACGGAAAAAAACAATAATGCTTCATAACTTTGTTACGCCTGCGGAATCGGAAAACGAAATCGGTACATGGGAGACGATAAAAGTCCGTCTGCCGGAGCGCTATGTACTCTATTTCGGACGATTTTCCGAGGAGAAAGGCGTTAAAACGCTTTTAAAAGTCTGTCAAAACATGACAAATGTGTCATTTGTGTTTGCGGGAACGGGTCCGCTTACGGAAGAAGTTTCGCGGATACCGAATATACGGAATGTAGGATTTGTCAGAGGTGAAGCGTTAAAAAAATTGATTGCCGGTGCGGAATTCTCACTGTATCCTTCGCAGTGGTATGAAAATTGTCCGTTTTCCGTTATGGAATCACAACTCTACGGCACACCGATGATTGCTTCTTCGCTTGGCGGAACACCGGAACTGCTGCAGGATGGCGTGACCGGAGAACTTTTTGAGGCCGGAAATGCCGCAGAACTGAAAGAAAAAATTGCAAGGCTTTGGGAACACCCGGAAATCTGTGAGAAATACAGTGAAAATTGCAAAAATATAAAATTCGATACAATTGAGGAATATTGTGGTAAAATAGTGAGGAAAGTTTATAAGTAGATAGAGGGAAGAATTATATGGCAAGAAGGACTTTATATGGAACTGTCATCGTAACGTATCGCTGCAATG